>JADFXK010000111.1 GCA_015233625.1 Deltaproteobacteria bacterium
AAAACACGGGTGGGCCGTAGGTGAGCACGGATATATTTACGCTACCGGGGATGGGGGCGTGACTTGGACAAAGCAAGCAGGGCATTTTGACCTATCTGAAGAAACCGGTAATCCGGTTGGTGAAGCATTCTTGTTTGGCGTGGCCGCGGTTGACCCCAAAACCGCCTGGGTGGTGGGCATAGATGGATATGTGGCCAAGACCGAGGATGGTGGAACGACCTGGAGGCGAGTGGTGACTCCGGCTCCCCGGACCCAATTGTTCAGCGTGATGGCCGATATTTCAGGTAAAGTACTCATCGCCGGGAACGGGATACTCCTGGTCTCAGGCAATGGCGGGCGGACCTGGCAGGCCCCCGAGTTTAATCCTCCGATAGCCCATGGCTGGATTTATGGCCTGACTCGTCGCGGCGCGTCCGGCTTTGTGGCTGTAGGTGGAGCCCAATCCATATATGTGGCCGACCATGACCAGACTTCTATCAGATGGCGATCGCAGGCCGGTGAGCAGCTATATTGACAATATTATCGATACACCTATGACACCTCTTCAATCTACCTTTATATTGAACAAACTGAGAGGGCTATTTAAGCTCCTGACTCTTCATCGCCGGGGCGTGCTGGTGTTTGTTTTAATCGGAACGGTAGCCTTTGCCTCCGGCGCAACCAAGATCCAAAGCTCGCTGGTGCTGGCGGAACTAGTTCCCTACGGCCACGAATACCTTCAACTTCAGGCCACAATGGCCCAGGTGTTCGGCAGTGGTATGTCCGGCGTCGCCATTGTGTTGAAATCCAGACAAGGCAATATTTTCAATACCGCTTTCCTGACTAAACTGAAACGGCTGACTGAGGAGGTGACGCTGTGGAACGAAGCCTACCGAAGTCTGACCATTTCCCTGGCCAGCCCGTCAGTAAAGGTTATCAATGCCTTGGGGAAAGGAGAAATAGCCGTTGAATCCTTGATGTGGCCCCGTCTACCCCAAACCCGGGAGGACCTGGCCCGGTTGAAACAAAATGTTTTCTCTTCTCCGGCCTATCATGGTTCTCTGGTCTCCAAAGATGGAACCGCAGCCTTACTTTTCACCGAGTTCAAAGATACCGTTCCTTACGACAAAGCTTTTTCGCTCCTTCGCAGGCTGACTACAGAGTATACCGACGCGAATACTTCTGTCCACATTGTCGGCTACCCCATGATGATGGGCTGGATCACCAGTTACCAGCACCAAATCCTGACGGTACTGGCGGCCGGCTTAGGATTACTCGTCTTGATCTTGTTCCTGGTCATGGGCTGGCCCGGAATGCTGGCGCCGCTGGTCTTTGGCCTGATGTCCACCGGGCTGGCCTTGGGATTCGTCGGTTGGATCCAGATAAACCTCAGTCCCCTGTCATACGTGCTGGCCTTTCTGGCTGTCGCCCGATTGGTCAGTCATTCGACCCAGGTGACCAATCGTTACCGGGAGGAATTCAGTCGCCGCGGCGGTGATCCCCAGGAGGCCTGTTACCAGACCATGCGGGTCATGTTCGTACCCTGCGGGGCTGGGGCGGTTATCGATGCCGCGGGCTTCCTGGCCCTGTTGGTGGCCCAGATCGGACTGATCAAACAGGTCGCGGTGATTATGGTCTTCTGGATGTTGACGGTGGCCCTGGCCGGATTGCTGACACCAATCATCTGCAGTTACTTACCTTTTCCCCGAAACCGCGGTACAGGGAGGCTAAATGCTCCCATCGCCTCTTGGCTGGCCCGATTATGCACTTCCCTGGCCGGAATTACCCTGGGACCGGCTCGGAATATCGTTCTGGCTCTGGCAGTGGCCGTCTTGGGTGTTGCGGCCTGGCAAGCAACGAAGGTGAGCATCGGTGACACCACCCCGGGGTCCCCCTTGCTCTGGCCTGATCACGGGTACAATCAAGACCAGGTGATCATCAACCGGCTATTCGACGCCTCCTCGGAAAATCTGGTGCTATATTATGAGGGAGCACCGGGATCGGTGTATGACCCGGCGGTGCTGCACACCTTCGAGGCTTTTGACCGGCACATGCAGACAACCTTGCCTGATGTTTACAAATCATCCAGCTCCATTATCGACCTGGTCAAAATGGTCAACGAAGTCCTCCATGACGGTGATAAACTCTGGCGCCAGGTGCCTCGGGAGCAGCAGCTCCTAAACAGCATTCTGGGCTATGTCCGTCATAGCAGCGGTCGTGCGGCCACCAGCCGGTTTATCGATACAAACATGGAACAAAGTCAGATCACCCTGTTCTTCACTGACCACACCTCCAATAATCTGGGCCGAATAAAATATGCCGCCTATGACTTCTTCAAAATCCACCCCAAACACACGGCTCAAGGTGAATTCAAGTTGGCCGGCGGCCGGGTCGGCCTGGAGTTGGCCTTGAATGACGAGATTAAGTGGGCTCAGATCACCATCGACTCCTTGGTCTTCGGATCTATCTTTCTCATGGGGACGGTCTTCCTGTGGTCCTTCACGGGCGGTTTGATGCTGACCATCCCATTGGTGCTGGCCAATTTAATCGCTTTCGCCTACATGGCCGGAGCCAATATCGGGCTGTCCATAAATACATTGCCGGTCGTGGCGGTCGGCGCCGGCGTGGGCCTGGATTTTGGACTTTATATCTACAGTCGATGTATCGAGGAGTATTCCAGGCGGGCCGGCTTGAGGGAGGCCATCCTGGCTTCGATTCGGACGTCCGGCGTGGCGGTGGCTGCCACCGGTCTGACCATGATTGTGCCTATGATGGTCTGGTGTTTTCTCTCCGACTTAAAGTTCCAGGCTCAAATGGGCATTTTTCTGAGTCTGGTTCTGACAGCCAACGTGATCTTGGCCTTGACTCTACACCCGTTACTGATTTACATAATAAGCCCAAACTTTATCACCAATCACCGGGCGGAGGAGTGTTGCGGTGATAAAACAAAGTGGCAAGAGAATTCTGAACTGACCCTGAGTTGACCATGCGATGATCTGTTTCAATTTGTAGGAGAGTAGTCGATGCCTTGCCGCAAAGCATTCCTGACCATATTGATTCTCTACATCCTGGCTGCTCCGATATCGTCGGCCTTAGCCGAAACCTATTCGGTCAATGATCGGCCGTTGAATTTAGTGGGCTATCTGACCCAGGGGGCGGCCTTCAGTCTCAGCAAAGGTAAATATTACGACACCGAAGCCGGGTGGCAATCGGCCATCACCACCTTATTGATTGAAGGGGACTACCGGTTCACCGATAACCTGAAAGTCTATGGCGCCGGGATGTTCCTGGTTGACTGGATCTATGATGCCAAGAGCGACGCCGGTTCGTGGAATGACAAGCTGTTTTCGAAGTCTCGGAGTGAACTGTATATGGACGACAGGTACTGGCAGATGTTAAAGGAAGCCCACGTTACCTGGACTCCGGGCAATTTTCTCTTTCGTCTGGGAAAACAAATCGTCTCTTGGGGTGAGACTGATGGATTCCGGCTGATGGATCAAATCAACCCCTTGGACCAACGACGCGGGTTCGCCGACGTGGAGTTCGAATCCACGATTATTCCGATCTGGCTGATCCGGACTGAGTATCATACGGATGTCCCTTGGAACTGGCTGACCGACCTGAGATTTGAAGCCGTTCTTAATCCCAATGCCGATTTCATTCCCAACCAGCCGATCAAACTGGGTAATGACCAGGGTGGTATCTGGGCACCGAATATATTGGTTCCGTTTGGTCCTGACACCCGAGCCTATTTGGGATCACCGGATCTGGACCTGCGGAAACCCTCCGCCTGGAGCCCCGATGGGATGGAACTGGGACTCAGAATCCGGGGAACTATTCAAGATTCAATCATCACACTCAATTATTTCAAAGGAATAGATAATGATTATGTGGCCACTTCTTTGCCGATGCCACCCCGGACGGATGTGGCCCCGGACGGTAGATTGGTTATCCATCCCGCTATGAAAGGCTACTATCCTGATCTGCAATTCGCCGGAATTACCTTTAGCCGAGATCTGCAATCCATGCAATCATCATTCCTGGGCGGCGTTGCCCCGGTGATCCGAATGGAGGGATTCTACGCTTTTGACAGCACTTTTGCCAACGATATAAACGCGCTGGAAAAACACAACGAACTCCGCTGGTGCCTGGGTTTGGATTGGAAAGTAAAGATTTCCTGGCTTAATCCGCGGGCCTTCGTAGCTATTTCTCCCCAGTTTTATCATCGTAAGATTATTGATTATCCATCAGATCATGAGCTTACGGGCCTGGATGCGGATAATTATATGACCACCTTAATGGTGAAGACCTCTTATCTCAACGGCAAACTCACCCCGTCTATCTTCTGGATGCGCGACGTTACGACCCAATCGGATATGTACCGGTATCAAATCGACTATCAATACACCAACAACTGGATTTTCAAGGTCGGGGCTTTGGTACTGGACGGCAATATAGAAGGGAAAGGCTTCCAGGTCTTTGAACATAAGGATCAGGTCTATTTTAGCGTCAGCTATCGATGGGGCTAGAGATTTTAAAGGCTGCTGGTTCCGGATTTCAGATCACGTGTTGCCGGTTCGGAGAACGGAGAAGACAGAATGAAGAACAATAGCAGGATAATGGCAGCCCTAGTGGTAACGTGGTTGACTTTGTTTTTTTGGGCTTCACCCGGCCTGGCGGAGGAAGAATATCGGCTCACTTTTGAGCAGTTCGAGCAGGCCAAGGCTATTTATGATGATCCCCGGCCAATCCTGAAGGAATGGCCCTGGAAGCGAATCCTTCCGGCTGAAGTCTATCGGAAACTGACCTATGATCAAACCGCCATGAAAGACGGCTGGGCCGAGCTGGTCGGGTTTCGGGCTCCGGAGGTGGTCGGCCGGATCGCCCCGGAGATTAAATCCGGAAAATACAATTGCGCGGATAAAGAGAAATATCCCGGCTTAAAAGAACTGATGTGGCCCTCCATGTATGAGAGATTCAAACCGGGTGGCCCGCCCTATCCGGGAAATTTCTCGGCTTTTGAAGTGGTGCCGACCAAACAGTACTATCCGGCCTTGCCGATCATTGTGGCCACCAAGAAGCACCTGAACCAGGCCAGGTTGGATGATCAAGGCTATTTGATGGAGAATACCTATGCGGCCGGACTCCCCTTTCCTCAACCGAGTGGAAAGCACAAACCGCAACAAATCGTTTACAACTGGGTCAAGAGATACCTGAGCCCCGAAAATTTATATATGCTCCAACAACTCAAGGGGCTTACCGCCGATCTCAAAGAAGATTTCGATTCCAAATCGGTCATCTGGAGTCTCCGATTTCAAGCCCGGGCCACGATGCCGCCCGATGGTTGGTATGATCCGCGTGCCCAGGCCAATGGCGAAGTCAGGGCATTTGCGATGCAATATCTCTCTCCCCGCGATTTATATGGAAATACGATCGCCGCAACCATTTATCAAGGCTGGAATGATTTCGATCAATTCATGATGTACCTGGCCGCGCTCCGCCGCGTTCGGAAATTGTCCGGCACCGACACCCAGGATGTGGTGGCCGGAATGGACGTCATTTACGAAGATTCGGAAATGTGGTCCCAGAAAATCACCCCCGAAAAACATCCCTATCGGTTCAAAATCATTGATGATCGTGAATATCTGGTCCCGGCCTATAGCGAAGATGGAGCCGAATATATAGACAAACACGGCCTGGAGTGGCACAATCTCAAGTTCGAACGCCGGCCGTGTTATGTCCTGGAAATGACCCAGTTGGATAAATCATATGTCTATGGCAAACGCATCGCCTATATCGATAAGGAGACCTTTCACATCCTGGAGATGGATAATTATGATCAAAAGGGACGCCTCTATCGCACCCAAACAACACTCTGGGCCTGGCACCCGGAATTCGGTAGCTACTGTATGTGGCAAACTCTATTGACGGATCATCTGGACCAGCATGCCACCTGGGGAATGGTCTATGGCCATCCAGCCGGCTGGATTAGCCGAAACCACGTCGGTATGCGACAGTTGATTGAAACAGGCAAGTGACCTCATGACCCTATCATCAGGAGACCATCATGACGTCCATCTCCGGATATCAGATTTTGGCCCAGCTCTATGAAAGCCCCAATTCCTGTGTCTACCGGGCCACGCGACAAAAAGACAATATATCCTTTATACTTAAGGTATTAAAAGCAGACTACCCCTCTCCGGCGGAGCTGGTCCGATACAAACAAGAGTTCGAAATCACCCGTCGCCTCAAGTTGAGAGGAGTGATCCGTTCGCACGCTTTGGAAAGATACGGCCACACTCCCGTTATCGTTTTCGAGGACTTCGGAGCCCAGTCTTTGGCGGACTGGACAAGCAGCCGGAAATTGTCAGTAGAGGAATTTCTGGGCTGGGCGATCAAGATCGCCGACGGCTTGGGCCAGATTCATATGGCTAAAATTATTCATAAAGATATCAATCCGGCCAATATCGTCTTGAACCCCGAAAATGGTCGGTTGAAAATCATCGATTTTGGCATCTCCACTATTTTGTCCAGGGAAACCCCTGATATCAAGACCCCCGAAGCTCTGGAAGGCACTCTGGCTTATATTTCTCCCGAGCAGACCGGTCGCATGAACCGGGTATTGGATTACCGGACAGATCTGTATTCCCTGGGTGCCACATTCTATGAATTGCTGACCGGTCATATACCCTTTGTTACTTCCGACCCCATGGAACTGGTCCATAGTCATCTGGCCAAGGCTCCGGCGCATCCCCAGGAGCAAGATCCGGCCATCCCGCAGGTTATCTCCGATCTGGTGATGAAGCTGCTGGCCAAGAACGCCGAAGACCGTTACCAGAGCGCCTGGGGAGTGAAAGCAGACCTGGAGAAATGCCTCAAAGGGTGGCGGAAGGGCCGCATGGTGACTCATTTTCCCCTGGCCCTGAAGGACGTGCCGGAACGGTTCCAGCTTAGCCAGAAGCTTTATGGTCGAGAAGCCGCAATAGACACTCTTTTATCTACCTACAACCAGGTTGCGGCCGGCTCCAAATGCTTCACGCTGGTGTCCGGATACTCGGGCATCGGCAAGACCAGCTTGGTCAGGGAAATTTATAAACCTGTGACCGAACGCCGCGGCCTTTTTATCTCCGGCAAGTTTAATCAGTGGCAAAAAACCGCACCCTACCTGGGCATAACTAACGCCCTGCGGGAATTGATTCGTCACCTATTGACTCAGGGGCAGATCAGATTGGCCATGTGGGAGGGAAAAATATTAACCGCCCTGGGCGTTCAAGCGCAGGTAATGATCGATATCATCCCCGAACTGGAATTGGTTATTGGTCCTCAGCCGCCGGCTCCCGCATTGGGACCGGCAGAAACCCAGAATCGTTTTGTCTTCCTTTTGCAAAACCTTCTCCGGGTGTTTTGTGCCTCAGGCAATCCCCTGGTAATATTCTTAGACGATCTGCAATGGGCCGACCCAGCCTCATTGAAAGTGATTGAACATATTGCTTTAGCAGAGGAACTGTCCGGGTTGCTCTTAATCGGCGCTTACCGGGATAATGAGGTAGATGGCGGCCACCCTTTAAGATTGACCGTTGACCGGATGGAACGTGAAGGAGCGTCGCTTAACCGGATTCCATTGGGCCCGATAAGTGAGTTGGATATTTCCAACCTGCTGATGGATTCATTCTGCCGAGACTTCCTTTCCATTGAGGCGCTGGTCGACCTGATTGGCCGTAAGACGGCAGGAAATCCTTTCTTTATTAATCAGTTTGTGACCACGCTCCATGAAAAGGGGCTGATCTGGTTTAGTTCTCGCCAACGCTACTGGGATTGGGACCAGGAAAAGATTGCCGCGTCACCTTTCACCGAGAATGTGGCCGAGATGGTGACCGACAGACTGGACCGCCTCCCCCCGGCCGGCAGGCAGGTTCTGCACCTGGCTTCCTGTCTTGGCGCTGATTTTGATTTGGCCACCCTGTCCCTGATCACCGGACAGTCCCTGGGTGATATCCACCTTCACCTGATGTCCGCTTTGGAGGCAAACCTGGTCGCTCCGACCTCCGAGATGGTGACCAGTGGTTTAGACGTCTTTGATTCGCCTCTAATATATAACAATTATAAGTTTTCTCATGACCGGGTGCGGCAAGCCGCCTATCTATTGCCTGGCCAGGATCCCATCGCCCAGACTCATCTGACGATAGGCCGAAGGTTGTTGTCCCTTCTCACCCCCGAGGAACGGGAAGACAGGATTTTAGAATTAGTCGATTACCTGGATGTAGGAAAAGAGTTGATCGCCGACCCGCGGGAGAGAATTACCCTGGTCGAACTCAATCTCCTGGCGGCCCGCAAGGCCAAGAAATCGGCAGCATTCGCCGCAGCGAGGGGATATCTGTCCGCGGGACTGGAGTTGCTTCCCGAGGACGCCTGGTCCGTAAATTATCCGTTGACCTTTGACCTCCATCTGGAACAGGCCAAGTGCGCCTATGCTAACAGCGACCTTGACGAGCTGTTACGGATATTCTCCATCGTGTCCGATCAGGCCGAGAATGACCTTGATTTGTCCAAAATCTATGAAGTTCTGATAGATGGATACACCGTTACCGGTGATCTGAAGCAGGCGGTGAGCTGCGGCCTCAAGGCGGCCAACCTGTTGGGATTGGTTTTCCCAGATGAGCCGGAAGCCATAACTCATTTATCCAGGATCAAAATTGACTGGATCCAGTCGTTCCTGGGCGCCCACCCGGTGGAGGAATTGCCGGACTTGCCGATGTTGACTGATCCGATAAAGCTGGCCCAACTCAGTGTCTTGACCAAAACCATAATTCCAGCATTCAACTATGATCACGAATTGTCTCTGTTACTCTTGTCTACTCTGACGGAGACGTCTCTCCGGGATGGAAACTCGGTTTATGCACCCTGGGCCTTTGGGTGGTATGGATATGTTGTGGCCCCGCTGTTCGAAGATGAACGATTGAGCCTGCAATTAAGTCAGGTAGCGGTCGAGCTGGTGGAGCGATTCGGCCTAATCAAGCATGGACTCATCTTCATCTTAGCTGCCATCGAGCCTATGGTTCTGCCTTTGGCCGAAAGCCTGGCCAAGATGCGAGAAGTCTATTGGGCCAGCCAGGAATGTGGTGATCGCTTTCATCAAAACCATAGCATGATTACCATTTCGTATTTTGATTTTTTTTCCGGAAAAAGCTTGGGCGAAGCCTTCCTCCAGGCTGAAACCTTCCTAAGTTTAACGCGCAAAAACAGGGACACATTTTGCGAGGAATTAATGTTATTTTTGATGGGAGTGAACCTCTGCTTCCAAGGCCGGACGGATGGCCCGACCAGTTTTGAAGGCCCCGATTTCAATGAATCCAGGTTCCGGGAAACGACCGGTTCTCAGGGCTTGACTGCAGTCAGGTACTATTTTTTTAAGCTGTGGGTCGCCTACTTATGCGGAGACTACGTCTCGGCCTGGGAGGCTTTGGCCGATATTGAGAAATACGCAGGCTATTTAAAGTTCGAACCGGCCACAGTCGATTATCCTTTTTACCATTCTCTGACTTTAACCGCCCTGTATCCGACGGTCCGCCAATCACAACAACGGGAATTCATGGCCAAGCTGAGGCAATATCAGCCCAAACTGAAGAAATGGGCCGACTTGAACTCTGAAAATCATTTGAGCAAGCATCTCATGTTGGAAGCGGAAGTGGCCAGGATTGGCGGCCGAGACCTGGATGCGGCCGACCTTTACGACCGGGCCATTAGCTCGGCTGAAGATGCCGGACTGACGCATCTGCAAGCGCTGGCTAATGAGCTGGCCGCCAAATTTTGGCTGGGCCGAAAAAATATCAGGGTCGCCCGAGTCTACCTGACTGATGCCCATTACCATTATCAACGCTGGGGTGCGGCGGGCAAAGTAAAGCAATTAGAGGATCAGTACGTCACTATTTTGGCCAGGCCTACCGCACCTGGCCAACCGGAGGTCAGGCAGACAATATATGCACCAGGGTCGGATCAAAGCGCTCAATCTGATTTCGACTTAGCCTCGGTGGTCAAAGCGTCCCAGGCCGTATCCGGTGAAATCGTGCTGGCTGAGCTCCTGAGAAAACTAATGAGTGTCACCATGGAGAATGCCGGGGCGGACAAAGGATTCCTGATCCTGGCTCATAACCGAGAGTTAGTGATCGAGGCCCAGGCTGTCTTGGGTCAAGATACCCGCCTCGAACCACGAGCAGTAGATACCTGTTCGGATTTATCTCAGGCAGTAGTGTACTATGTAGCCCGAACCAGAGATACACTCCTGTTGAGTGACCCGGTTCGAGGAAGCGCCTTCGTTCGTGATCCATATATACAACAATACCGGCCTCATTCCATTTTGTGCCTGCCCATTTTGCGCCGCGGTGAATTTGCCGGTCTGCTGTACCTGGAAAACCATCTGGCCACCGGAGTCTTCACCCCCAGTCGAGTGGCCGTGCTGGAATTATTGGCTACTCAAGCGGCTATTTCTATCCAAAATGCCCGACTCTTTGCCAGGTTGGAAATATCTGCGAAAAACTATCGATCCCTCTTTGAAAACGCTCTGGAGGGAATTTTCCAGGCTACTTCGGAGGGGCTGGTCATTAACGCCAATCCAGCCCTGGCCCGGATGATCGGATATGACTTGCCGGCTCAACTCCCGGCCCCGGAGATTCCCCCTATCCGAAATTTCTATGTCCATCCCAGCGACAGGGAAGAATTGATCCGCCGGCTCCATGCAGAAGGTCAGGTGACCGAATTTGAAACCCAAATGTACCGGCGGGATGGAAGTGTTTTCTGGGCCTCTATTTCAGCCCGAATGGTTCGCCAACCAGATGGTCCGGCCTTCTTCTACGAAGGATTCTTGATCGACATTTCAGCCCGGGAGGAAAGGGAGAAAGCGGACCTAGATCGTCAGGCGGCGGAAGCGGCCAATCAGGCCAAGACTGAATTTCTGGCCATGATGAGCCATGAGATCAGGACCCCCATAAATGCCATTATCGGCTTCACGGACCTGGCTCTCCGCACTGATTTGACCTCG
>JADFXK010000112.1 GCA_015233625.1 Deltaproteobacteria bacterium
CCCCGAGCACGATATAGACCGTCACCAAAGCGGCTAGAATGAGTATTGGCTCGTTGGCCAGAGACGCCTGGAAGGCCTGGGCCGTGCCCTGAAAACTTCCCCGGATGCTCAGAGGTAACCCCACCTGTTTGGTCGTCGCCTCGATAGCCTGCACGGCTTCACCCAGGGAGATGCCCCGGGCCAGATTGAACGACAATGTCGTGGACGGAAACTGACCTTGGTGGCTGATGACCAGCGGCCCCGCCGTCTCTTTATGGCTCGTGATGACGCTCAACGGTACCTGCCCGCCGGCGGCGCCGCGGACGTAAATCATTTTCAGTTTGTCCGGGTGTTGTTGGAATTCGGGCTTAACCTCGAGAACGACACGATATTGGTTCAATTGGGTGTATATGGTCGAAACTTGACGCTGACCGAAGGCGTCGTACAGGGTGTCATCAATCATCTGAGGGGTGATACCCAGCCGTGAAGCGGTGTTCCGGTCGAAGTTCAGCGTTAGCTGCAGCCCGTTGCTTTGTAAATCGCTGCTCACATCGCGCAGCTCGGGCAGTTTTTGCAAAGCCTCCACCAATTTGGGGGTCCAGAGGTTTAACTCTTCCAGGTCGGGGTCTTCCAGGCTGTACTGGTATTGGGTTCGGCTGACCCGATCTTCAACCGTAAGGTCCTGTACCGGCTGCATGAATAGCGAGATACCGTTAAGCTTGGCCAGCTCGGGTTTCAAACGGCGGATGATCTCGGTGGCGCTTAGTTTGCGTTGCTTTAATGGCTTCAGGTTGATCAGGATCCGTCCGCTGTTCAGGCTGGGATTGATGCCATCAACCCCGATAAATGTGGACAGGCTGCGGACCCCCGGATCTTGCAAGATAACCTTGGCCAGGGCCTGCTGTTGCTCTGCCATGGCCTTAAACGAGATAGATTGGGGTGCCTCCGAGATACCCAGAATGATGCCGGTATCCTGAACCGGAAAAAAACCTTTGGGGATGATAAAGAACAAGAAACCCGTCAAGGCCAGGGTAGCCAGGGCCACAAGCAACGTCGCCGTCTGTCGTTTTAAAATCCAGCGCAACGTCGTTCCGTAAAATTCGATGACCTTGTCGTACGCGTGCTGCGAAGCCCGGAAAAGCCGGCCCTGCTGCTCCTCCGGTGTATGATGGAGCAACCGGGAACACATCATCGGCGTCAGAGTCAGCGATACCACGGCCGAAATAAGGATCGTCACGCCGAGGGTGATGGCGAACTCACGGAACAACCGGCCCACCACATCACCCATAAACAGAAGTGGAATCAGCACGGCGATGAGCGAGATGGTCAAGGACACGATGGTGAAGGCGATCTGCTGGGAGCCCTTTAGGGCGGCCTCCAGGGGTGATTCTCCCTGTTCGATGTATCGAGACACATTTTCGATCATCACGATGGCGTCATCGACCACAAATCCGGTTGAAATCGTCAGGGCCATCAGAGACAGGTTGTTTAGACTGAACCCCAGCAAATACATCACACCGAAAGTCCCGATCAGAGATAAGGGAACGGCCACACTGGGGATGATCGTGGCGGCCAGGTTGCGCAGAAAGAGAAAGATGACCAGGACCACCAGCACCACCGCCAAAATCAGCTCGATTTGCACATCCGTAACCGACCCCCGGATGGTCGTCGTCCGGTCCGTCAGGATGGAGACCTGTACGGACGCGGGCAGGGCGCTCTGCAACTGCGGCAGGAGTTTCTTAACCCGGTCGACGACTTCAATGACATTGGCCCCCGGCTGGCGCTGAATGTTGACGATAACAGCCGGGGAAGTGTCCATCCAGGCGGCCTGTTTTACGTTTTCGGCGTCATCAACGACATCGGCCAGGTCGGACAAAACTATCGGTGCCCCGGCGCGATAGGCGACAATCAAGGGACGATATTCGCGGCTGGAGAGGAGCTGGTCATTGGCTCCGATGATATAGGACTGGCGCGGGCCGTCGAATCCCCCTTTGGCCTGGTTGACGTTGGCCGCCACGATGGCGACGCGCAGGTCTTCGAGGGTTAGACCGTAAGCGGCCAGGGCTGTTGGATTAGCCTGAATTCTCACCGCGGGCCTTTGCCCGCCGCTGATACTGACTAGCCCGACGCCCGGTACTTGTGATATCTTCTGGGCCAATCGGGTATCGGCCAGGTCCTCCACTTTGGGCAAGGGGAGCGCCTTTGAGGTCAGGGCCAGCGTCAGGATGGGCGCATCAGCCGGGTTGACCTTGCTGTATACCGGCGGGTTGGGCAGGTCCTTGGGCAAGTAAGTGGCTGCGGCATTGATGGCTGCCTGGACCTGTTGCTCGGCCACGTCCAGACTGAGGTCCAGAATGAATTGCAGCGTGATCACCGAACTGCCGGCTGAGCTGTTGGAGGTCATCTGCTTCAGGCCCGGCATTTGCCCGAACTGCCGCTCCAGGGGGGCCGTAATTGATGAGGCCACGACATCGGGGCTGGCTCCCGGAAAAAAACTGAGTATCTGAATGGTCGGGTAATCCACCTGAGGCAGGGCCGAGACCGGCAATTGGCGATACGCCACCGCTCCGGCCAGAAGGATGGCCGCCATCAACAGGGCCGTCGCAACGGGACGGAGAATGAAGATACGCGAAGGATTCATTACTTGACCTTATCGGGAGTTTTGGCGCCTTTTACCTTCACTTCGACTTTGCTGCCGGCTCGCAGCCTTTCCGCACCTTCGAGCACCACGAGTTCCCCAGGGGAGAGCCCCTTATCAATGGATATATCATCTCGTTCACCGGGCCCGACTGTGACCGGTCGCACCTCGACCGTTTGATCAGCCTTCACAATGTAAACGAAAGGCCCCTGAGGATTTCGTTGTAAGGCGGCCGACGGGATCACGGTCGTCCCGCTCTTAGCGTCTAACAGCAGGCGGGCATTGACGAATTGGTTGGGAAACAGTTCATTATTTTTGTTGGGGAACTCAGCCTTGAGTCGAACCGTGCCGGTGGTTGAATCGATCTGGTTGTCAGTGGTTAGCAGGTATCCTGCGGCCAGTATTTTGGATTGCTCGCGGTTAAGAGCTTCCACCGGCAATCGCACGCCCGCTTTGAGTTTTTCCAGCACTGACGGAAGACTATCTTCCGGTATGGAAAAAATAACTGTGATGGGTTGTAGTTGCGTAATTACAGCCAACCCATTGGGATCATTAGCGTGAACGATGTTACCCTCATCCACGAGGCGCAACCCGATTCGTCCGCTGATCGGTGCCGTGATGCGGCAGTAAATTAACTGTAATTTGACGTTCTCGATCTGGCCTTGATCGATTTTAACCGTCCCCTCGTACTGGCGGACCAGAGCTTTCTGAGTGTCCAGTTGCTGCTTGGCTATGGAATCCTGGGCGATCAACTCCTGGTACCGTCGGACATCCACCTGGGCGTTTTCCAGCAGGGCTCGGTCTCGGGCCATCTGCCCTTGGGCCTGAATCAATTGCGCTTCAAATGGCCGCGGGTCGATTTGGGCCAGAAGATATCCTTTGTTGACGGTCTGGCCTTCCCGGAACAGGACTTTCATTAACTGTCCGTCGACCCGACTCTTGACGGTGACGGTGTTGAGTGGGGTGACCGAGCCGAGTCCGGTCAGATAGATTTTGATATCACCTTGTTTTGCGGCTACGACCATAACGGGTACGGGCTTGGGCGAAGCGGGCGACTCTTTTTTGGCTTGGGGCGTCGCCTTGTCCTCCCCTCTGGTCAGGTGGGCATAGCCGCCGATGATGACCAGGCTGCAGGCCAGCAGCCAAATCCACCAGCGTCTCCGGATGGCGCCGAACAGAGTTCGTCGCGGCTCATTATTTTCATTAATGTCCATGGTTAGCAACATAGGTGTAACCCCATAAAGAGAGATCTGCTCCGTGAAGAAATTTCTTTGTTTAAGTTGTGGGAAAACGCTCGGGGCGAAGCGCCTAGCACCGATGGTAGCTGGCTATGTTCCTGACTCGAGCCTGAACGGCTGCCTTTAGGAGGGCCGGCGATGGCCTCAAGACAAAACTTCATTCTGATCCCTCATCAAATTAATAAAGCTGGAATATTAAGCTTATACTTATCTGTTTGGTCCATTTGTTTTGATGTAATCGTTTTCAAGAAAGGCATATCTCGAAAAATCCCTATTTGGTATGAATCTTTGGTGGACGGGCCAAGAGTTCCGCCTAAATTTAAACAGGTATGATGGCCTATATCTTAACTAGTTTTTCAATTAATAAAGGTATCATTTATGGGTATAGGGCGTGTCAAGAATCCCCAAATCCTTCATAGCGCCTAGTGAGAATCGCATGATGTGCGTGCTTAAACGCTCGATGACTTCCGGGCCAAATTTCTTATGGTAAAGCTTTGAAATGACGTGGCGGGCATTGTGATAAAAAAGGCACTGCCCCATGATGCTGAACATACAATTGTGGACCAGTTCATCATTTGCTTTATCGCTTATAAGTTGTTTTACGACTACAGTCAAATACCCGTATAGGGGACCGAGTATATTTTCGATCATTTGTTCAAGAGCCGCCGTAGGTTCAGCAATTTCCCTGGCCATGAGCCTGGTGTGCCAGGTGGGTCGACTTTCATCGAGAACGCGGAAAAGAAGCGACCGGATGAAGGCGTGCAACCGCTCTTCCGGGGTGGACTCGGGGGTGACGCCGAGATCCGGCGGGTACTTTTCAATTACCGAGCTGAGCGAGTTCTTTAATACTTCATAATACAGCTCTTCCTTATCTCCAAAGTGATAATTAACGGCGGCTATATTGGCGTTGGCCCGCCGCGAGATTTCACGTACAGTGGCGCCTTTAAAGCCGCGTTGGGCAAAGATCTCCCCCGCAGCCTGGATTAAACGCTCTCGAGTATCGCTTCCCTTTTTGTCAGAACCTTCCATTTCGGCCTTCCCTTGGTAGTCAAACATAATCAAACGTATGATTAAAACATTTGTTTGAATCAGTCAAGGCTTTTTTGAAGGGGATGTTTTTTTAGGATGTTACTATTTAATATTAAATAATAATATGGCGTGGATGATGAAGGATGTGAACTGCAACTCGTGGGAGGGAACCCGTATCTCGGCTGAACGAAACCCAATTTCTCCGAACCGACATACTAGCAGGTTTTATCTTGTGTTTACATTAAGTTCAGGAATTCGTCCACCGATATTTCCGCCTGGGCGATAATAGTCCGTAAGGTTTTGGGAGCCAGATCCAGGTCATGGGAGGGAACGACGATCCGTAAGTGAGGTTTTTCAAGAGGTCTCAGATGAACGTGACTTCCCTCTGATGATCGATGGTAACCCCGGCCCGTTCTAAATCCCGAAGCACCGCCTTAGCTGTCATGATCGGTAGGCGGGGCATGGCGGTCAATCTACCGCAACATGAAGGGTCTCGTGGATGACCAGGCGTTCAGTAGGTGTACTCTCCCCATCCATGAGCAAGCCTTCCACGTAACAGGTAATGGCTTCCCGGGCCATGTCCTTGGCTTCCTCGATTGTGGCCCCTTCGGTCACCAGTCCTGGGAGTGCTGGAACGGTGACGGTGTATCCTCCATTCTCGTTCAGCTCGAAAACCACGGTGTAGGATAATTCACGTTGTGCCATTGCTATCTTCCCAATATTGGTCCGTTAACCTGTTTTCCAGGATAGAAAAGGAGGTGGTCGATCTTTATTCCATCCGGCGGTCGAGGGTGCGGTATTGTAAGGCTTCGAGGATGTGCTCGGAGGCGATGCTCCCGGTTCCGGATAAGTCGGCGATGGTGCGAGAAATTTTGAGGACCCGGGTGTAGGCTCGGGCGGACAGGCCCAGTTTATCCACGGCCCGTTCCAGGAGTTTTGAAGATTTCTCATCTATGGCGCAACAGGCTTGAACCATTTTGGAGGTCATCCGGGCATTGCAGGTGACCTGGCGGTGCTTGCTCAGGCGATCTTGTTGCACTGCCCTGGCTCGTTCCACTCTGGCCCTGATAGCTTGCGACGTTTCCGTCCCGGCCACCGGGGCCGTGAGGTCCTTAAAGGGTACGGCCGGCACGTCCACGTGGAGGTCGATGCGGTCCATCAGCGGCCCGGACACTCTAGACCGGTAACGTTGGACTTGAACCTGGGCACAATGACACTGGTGGGTGGTGTCGCCTAAGTAACCGCAAGGGCAGGGATTCATCGCCGCCACCAGCATAATTCCGGCCGGATAGGTCAGGCTGGCGCTGGCCCGGGAAATAGTCACATGCCCATCTTCCAGTGGTTGCCGGAGGACCTCCAACACGTTCTTCTTGAACTCCGGCAGTTCGTCTAAGAACAGCACCCCATTGTGGGAGAGGCTGACTTCTCCGGGTCTGGGGATTTGTCCGCCTCCGATCAGGCCGGCATCGGAAATGGTGTGGTGTGGTGAGCGGAAAGGCCGGATGGTGACCAGGGACTTCCCCCGGGGCAGTAGCCCGATGACGCTGTAGACTTTGGTCGTTTCCAAAGACTCCTCAAAGGTCATGGTGGGCAAGATAGACGGGATGCGCCGGGCCAGCATGGTCTTGCCGGATCCGGGCGGCCCGATCATGACCAGATTGTGTCCCCCCGCGGCGGCAATTTCCAAGGCCCGCTTGACATGCTCCTGGCCCCGGACATCCGAGAAATCGGGAAGGTGATCATCAACGACTTGAGCCTGGTCCGGCACTTCGGCCGAATAGGGCTCAATATCGATTTTTCCACACAGAAAATCGACTAATTGGGACAAACAGTCGATGGCATACACCTGGATGCCGGCCACAACCGTCGCCTCCGCAGCATTTTCTCGGGGCAAGATCACCCCGTCCATATTCGCATCCCTGGCCGCAATGGTCACCGGCAAGGCCCCCTTGATGGGCTTGACTAATCCATCTAAGGCCAGTTCCCCCAAAATAATCTGCCGGCGCAACGCTTCATCCGGGATGAGCCCGGAGGCGGCCAGTATCCCGATGGCAATAGGCAGATCAAAGGCCGCGCCGTCCTTCCGGATATCAGCCGGAGCCAGATTGACGGTGATGGTCTCGAAAGGGAAAAGAAAGCCGGAGTTGACGATGGCTCTGGTGACCCGATCCTTGCTTTCCTTGACGGCCGCCTCGGGTAATCCCACGGTAATGTACCTGGTCATCCCGTTGGCGACGTCCACCTCCACGTCCACCAGGTAGGCGTCTATCCCCAAAACGGCACTCGAAATCACGCGAGAAAGCATGGCCCAGCCTCAATAAAGAACCCAAAAGACCATAAAATTATCCGGTCGGTGAGCTTAGTGATTCTTCCACACCCATACTCGCCTGATGGGAAATGGCCCGGAGAGTCCCTTCAGCTATCTGACGGTGATTGGGAATGGTCAATCGCCTATGGGGCGGCATGGACTGCCGCAAAATAAAATGTCCTCCGGTCTGGTGATCTGGCAGATAACCTATCTTGGACATGGCTTTAGCGAGTTCTTTCCCGGAGATTTGAGGCAGGTGGGGACTCAAATAGACACCTCAACGATTGCTTCAGATATCGATGATGGAATAGGCTCACCATGTTGCTGTAAGCTTTGCAAGTAGCCGACAATGGCATCTTTGATGTTTGCCCTGGCCTCAGCCCGGGTCTTACCTTGAGATACGCATTTGGGTAAGGCGGGACATTGGGCCACAAAGACGCCGTTTTCATCTTGTTCAAACAGCACTCTAAATTTCATGACAAGTTTTCTCTTATCCCGGCGGTTCGAGAGATGTACCAGGAAGTCATTATGGCTTTGATTTCCTCCACATCAGGGCCGGTCGGCCTGGTCAAAAGGGCCGAGACACCCCATTAATTACCTTGATACCTATCTTGTTAAACGATGGATGTCAAGTCATTAAGGTTCATTCGGTTAAAATTAAAGCGGGTGAAGGCAGGCATTAGAGGTGCAGTTGTCTCGTCCTTTGTCTTTGGCCGTATACATGGCCTGATCCGCCAGTTTGATCAATATTTCCGAATCTTCCCCATGCAAAGGGTAGACAGAGATGCCGATGCTGACGCCTGTTCGGCATTCCTGGCCTTCGATATCGAATGGTCTTCCCACTTCCTGGGCAATCTTTTCAGCCACCAGGGTGGCGTCGTCCACCCCGTTGATTTGGGGCAGAATCACCACGAACTCATCCCCGCCAATCCTGGCGATGGTGTCATCCCCTCGAAGAGCACCTTTTAATCTGGACGCCATGGCTTTAAGCAGGATGTCGCCGGCGTGGTGCCCTCGACTGTCGTTGATTTCCTTAAACCGATCTATATCTATTATCATCAAGGCCAACCTGGCTCGGTTACGTTTGGCGTGGGTCAAATCATGGGCCAACCGTTCATAGAACATGGCTCGATTGGGTAATCCGGTCAGGATATCATAGTAGGCCATATATTTGATCACTTCCTCATTCATTTTGCGCTCAGTGATATCGCTGACCATCAAAACATATCCGATTAAATCCTGATTCTTATCCCACACCCCGAAAACGTTGCCCTGAATATACCGCTTCCGGTCATCTTTAACTCGTTCAAACATAAAGGAGTGTTGCCCCGTTTTTCGGACAGTCTCCATGACCCAGTCGAACAGTGATGAATCGACGTTTTCTTTCAGGTGTATCTCATTCAGACTGCGGCCGATCATATCACCGGCGCAATACCCCAAGATATCCTCTGCCGCCGGATTGAAATAGGCAATGCGCAGGTTCATATCAGAGGCGACGACACCCATGTCAATACACGATCTCAATATATTGTCCAGGTAGAGGGTTTTGTTATAGAGATCTCTCATCGTCTCTTCTATGACCGCCTCTTTTTCGCTAATTATCTCCTTGAGGATTTGAATGTATTTCCCTTCGAGTCCCCGGACGATGTCAGACTGAGTAATAATCCCCACCACCTGATCAGCCTCAGAGACAACTACCAGCCGGTGAATCCCCTCTTGTCTCATGATGAAGGCGGCGTCGTAGGCGACCACGTCTTTGGATATGGTAATGACGGGAGAACTCATCTCCTCGCGAACTTTTTTGGCGAAGATATCAACCTGGCTGGTGACCATCCGGGCCATATCACGTTCAGTCAGAATGCCAATTGGATGTTCGTTTTCTACAACCAGGACGCAACTGACGGATTTATCGACCATCTCAACCAGAGCCCGGTGTACGGCATCATCCCCGGACACGGTGCAAACAGACCGGCTCATTATTTCCGAGACTCTTTTCACCTCCAGAAAGTCTTCATACACCAGGTGTTCCAACATATTCGAGTAAGTCACCACCCCTAGCGCCTTATCCTTCTGGTCGACCACAACCATATGACGAAGATTCTGAGAGGTCAGAAGGCCAAAAGCCTCGTATAGGTAGGTGTCTTCTTTGGTGGTCAAAACAGTCGACCGCATGATTTCCCGGACCTGGCAACAAGTGAAATCAAACTCGCCACTGACAACGTTAAGAATGAAAATACGTTCCGTCAGGATACCGATAAGTGCCTCATCCTCAAAGACTAAAATACAACTTACCTTGTTCGCATGCATTATGCCGATGGCTTCGGAAACCAACATTGCAGGAGGCACGCTAATGATTTTGGGAGTATAAATATCTCTGATCTGTTTTCTTAACATGTCGAAGTGAGCCTCCTTCACTTTTTTGTTTCAATGAATGCGGTTACCACCCTAGACAATACCGGTTTACTCTGATCCCGACAGCGGCCAAGATCTGGTCCAATAAGCTCAGGCCGGTTGCGACGCGTTTGGGCAACTCCCCCATCTGAGAGGGTAACAACGAATTAAGTGAGGATAGGAAAAATCTATATACCCCCCAAAGGGCCTCATGGCTATCTGACTTTCAGGGGGCATCTTGGCTGGGGTCTTCGGCCTTCAGGAGGTCATTTAACTTCTAAGCTTCATATAAACTACCAAGCCGACGATAATGACATTGAGAGCCAAACACCAGTCAACCAGACGATGGATTTGAACCGGGGACATGCTGGAAGAGAGGATACCGAGGAGGGCAGTAAGAATTAATGTCAGGACTAGAAGGATGGCTTCGACGGCTCGTTGACGCAGGCTGACTTCTGTTAGTTCTTTTTTGCAGTCCTTGAGTATGAGTTGCTTAATATCATGAGCTAAGACGCTGTCTTCAAAACTGGTCAGTAATTGTTCGGCTCTCGCCTCCACGGTCTTGGTTAATGTCTGTCTTTCCCGGGGGACCTTACCGCCGCTTTTTTCGACCAGGTCTTGTTTTAAGCCTTCAACAATAAAGGTCTTGATATCTTTTCTGGCGCCCAGATTCATTAAGACAGTTTCCCTTTTATCATCTTAAAAAGTGTGGGTGCCTTTTCTTCGATTATCTCGTCCAACAGTCTTTCGATTTCCTTATCTTGATATAGCCTGGAAGGTTCCACATGTTCCTCATGATACTTGGCATCTTCAATGTCTTTATAAAGACGGCTGGGATAACCGTCCAGAGCGAATAAGACCAGTTGGGCGACTCGATAACCAGGCTTCAAGATGATTGGGAAACCGGCCTGGTTGGTAATAGTCAACGGTGGAGATCCGACATAACCCGGATTCAAGTAAATAGGTACGATATGAATGCCCAATCGGGTGATACTACTTCGGGGAAAGATAACTCCCAACGTATGGTTTGGGATAGATATCTTTTCATATATTCCTACGAAGGCTGTTTCTCCATGCTTCAGGGAAAGTGACTCGTAACCTTCCTTGGTGACTTTCTCTTCATCGTATCGTTCACCCAGTATATACTGTTTGAGATCATATTTAAAATGTTCATCGCCCAACCTCAGATCAATGGACGAGGGCTGTAATCTTTCCCGGTCAAAGGGATCGACAACTTGTATGCCTTTGTCGGCCAAGGCTTCGATCGTACTATCGGCAAGTGCTGCAGCCATTGTCATGCCCCTCAATAAAATATGTTTTCGGCACACCAAGTATTCTTAAAAATGCTTAACACATCCCTTTGTTAAAATCAACAATCTTTAAATTAATTCTGGGTCGTTTTCGCGGAACCCTCCATCTGTAATCGT
>JADFXK010000113.1 GCA_015233625.1 Deltaproteobacteria bacterium
CGCGCTTAGACACCTGATCGATGGTTACGGACTCCTGGCCCCGGCCATTTACATGCTGGTCTATGTCCTGGCCCCGGCGCTGTTCTTGCCCGGCCTGCCCATTACCATCGTCGGGGGGATTCTGTTCGGTCCGTTCTGGGGCGTGGTCTATACCATCACCAGTGCCACCCTGGGGGCGTGTGTGGCTTTTCTGATCTCCCGTTATTTGGCCCGGGATTGGGTCGAGGGGCAACTGAAAAGTCCGCGCTGGAGGAAGTTGGATCAAGCCGTGGAACGCCATGGCTGGAAGGTGGTGGCTTTCACCAGGCTTATTCCCCTGTTCCCATTTAATTTGCTCAATTACGCCCTGGGTCTGACCAAAATTAGATTTTCCCACTACGCGGTCACGACGTTCTTGTGTATGTTGCCAGCCTGCATCGCCTTCATTGTGTTTTCCAGTTCTCTATTGGATCTAATTAAAGGTAAGATTTCCGGCAAGTTCATTGTCGGATTATTATTGTTGACCCTGGTCTCCCTGATCCCCGTCTGGTATCGGCGGCATAAAGCCAAAACCGGCGGGCGGGACCTGTTTCAGGCTGAATCCTAATCGGAGGTATACGTAATGAAGAAAACTGGTTTTTTCGTCTTGGGCGGATTGCTGCTGCTGACCCTTTTCGTCTGCCCCCTGGCCCTGGCGGCCGATCCCGGAGCGACAGACGTAATGGGCAAGCTAACCAAAGACAACCCCATCATCGTGGACAAAGCCGGTAAAACTATCCGACTTCTGGCTGAAGTTAATGGCAAATATTTCTTTCAGCCGACCAGGCACGCCGTGGTGACTAAGGGTGGGTCCAATGGCGACAAGTCGGTCTTGGCCGCCTTTGCCGAACCCCAGGCATTTTGCGACGGGTTGCTCCAGATCGGGGCCAAGCCCGGTGAAAACATGACGCTGGCCAACAAAGAAACGACCCGGGTTAAGGGAGACGCCCTGGACGTGACCGTGACCTGGCCCGGCGCCAAGAAATCATATACCCTCGATGAAGTGATCAAAGACAGCAATAAGAAGCCCATCGTCATGCGCTTCGGCGGCAACCTGGCCACGGCCAAGGACAAAAAAACCGGTTGTCTCCTGTGCCTGGATTCCTGCCCGGTGGGCATTGTCAGTAATGAGGCTTATACCTACGGGGCGGTGGAGAAAAGAAAAGAAGTGACCTTTATGGGCAATAAAGATGTCCTGCCCAAAGATGGCACGCAGGTCGTCGTAACCATAAAGTTGAAAAAGTAACCGGTCGGTTAGAGATAACCTCGGTTCGACGGTTTTATTAATTGGGACACAGAAATGTGTCCACAGATGGCACAGATTAACGCAGATGGAAAAGCCCCACAGCCCTATATCGGCCCGAATCTGCGCAACTCTGTGGATTAAATTATGGCCTTGATGCTAATGGCTTAGCCTAAGCGTTGGACTATCGTTGGACTCAGGCTTAGATATACGGCCAGACGGCTCCGGCCCGACCGGACGTCGGCGGGACATAGTTATGGGAAATAATCCTAGAAATCATGATAGGTTAGTTCTCCCGGTCGGATCCGCTGCGGCCGCGGTCAGACTCAGTGCGGTGGGCCTGATCATCGGATTCTTGATCACCACCGTGAGCAACCATTGGGTCTGGCTGGATATGCGATTCAACTCCGGGGTGTCCATCCCCATTTTTGTAGTCTTGTTCGGGATCATCGGCCTGAGCACCGGGTTGTCCGTCAGGTTCCGGGCGTTTCTGATTCTGGAAGCCATACTTCTGGCCGTCTGGTTGATCGATTATGGATTCGACCTGGATGCTCTACTGGTCGTCCCGGCCAGCCTGGTCAGAGACGGCCTCCGGCTCCACACCTTGACCTTGCCGGAGATAAACTTAGGTCTCGGGCTGGTCGTACTGGCTGGAAATCTGGCCTGGCTACCAGGATCGTCAAGAAGAACCGGTCAGAAGAATGGATGCCGCACTCCGAACCGCAATGCCAACGGCATGACTTATTGATTCATTTTAGCATGATAGAGACAACACAAGGAGGAATATTCGACCATGTCCAAAAGAAAGCTGATTTCAGTATTTGTCTGTGCCACCATGATCACCTTGATGCTGGGCGCGGCCATGGCCTTCGCCTGGGGCGACAGCGAAGTTGATACGGAAAAGACGGCCGTGACTTTTGCCAGGGAAGCGGCCAAGGGCGGATACCAGATTGTCACGGCTGATGAATTGAAGAAATGGATCGACGCCCAGAAGCACATCCTCATCGTCGATACCATGCCCTTTGAAGACAGTTATAAAAAACAACATGTTCCTGGGGCCGTGCAACTGGAGTTCTCCAAAGAGGAAATGACCACCTTAAGTGACAAGATGAAAGAGACCTTGATCGGCGTCCTGGGTTCGGACAAAGAGCGGACTATCGTGTTCTACTGCGGTTTCACCAAGTGCGGCCGCAGTCACAATGGGGCCATGTGGGCGGTCAAGCTGGGTTACAAGAATGTTTACCGTTACCCCGGCGGGATCAAAGCCTGGGCGGAGGCCAAGTATCCGGTGGAGGCCGCCAAATAATCATATCCGACCCAAACAACCATGCTTAACCAATACGCCGGGAGGCCGTCATGCTCCTGGCTTTTTTATTTGGAGGGGCGGGGGGAAAATTGCTTGCTACAACATACAAATCATGCTATATTTATTGCAATTTTAATGGGGGTATTTGATATATAGTTATTTGAGGCCCGAGAAGGATGAGAACGCACAACTAACGGGCGATACCGGTAGTTAAAAAAATCTGCTGAGATAATAATCCGCAAAGGGAAGGAAATGGCAATTCCTTTTACAAATAGAGAATTGGAAAAGGCCTGGCGAGAGAATTTGTCGGCATCCGAACAGACCAAAAGATGCAATGCCCACAGACTACTCCTATTCTATGCCGTGGAATGCGGTTTGAAGGCGGTCATCATGAAGAGAGGCTGTAGAAGACGTGCTCTGACTGATGATTTTCAGGATATCAAAGATGCGCAACACGACATCAATAAGCTGCTGGACTGTCTGAACGTAACAATAAAGCTGCGATTGCCTCATCTGATCCCGATGAGTGATGTGGTAGGTTCAAGGAATAATAAAGAAAAGCGTGAATTGAATACCGGTCAAATCAATCAGATGTGGAGATACGGCGGAAGTTCCTCCGGTACTGTCTCTGACCAGGATTTGGAGAAACAATTACTGCAGATAACTGTGTGGATAAGGACAGAGTTGCGATGATATTCTCGAAATTGTTGACATGGCTTGACGTGAAACGGGTTATTCGGGAAGAAACCAGCTATGGAAGTAACCTTCCAGATGGAATCGTCAGGATCATCTGCTATTCCGATGCCCTGGAAGTCGGAGTGAGTCAGCCGGAGGACATCGGAAATGCGAAACAAGCCCTGAGGGAATGGTTCAGCGAATGGTATCAAGAAGAGCAGTCTGCCATTCAGCTCGATTTTGGTAATTCCGTATTACCGGTGGAGTTCATACCTGGGGAAGAAAGAGCTGACATTGATATCTCTGTACGCCCTTTCTGGGAGGAAATCGCTTACGTCCGAAGCGACTTCGAAGGCGAGGCAGAGACTCCCATCAATGTTAAGCTCCCGGAGCCGTTTCCTGCAGATGGACCTCGATTGGTCTCATTCTACTCCTTCAAAGGAGGCGTTGGTCGCACGCTGCATCTGTCGGCTTTCCTTTTTGCTCTGCTTGATCGGGCCAAAGAACTCGGGCTAGCGACAACGGTGCTGGTCATCGACGCAGACTTAGAGGCTCCAGGCCTTACTTATTGGAATCGCAGAGAAAAGCAACAGCCCGCGGTTTCTTTCTTGGAATTTCTCGAAGTATACCATTATTCACCTCTAGAAATGGACGAGATGCTCGCGTTGTTCGCAAAAGAAGTGAAAAAGGCTCCCAAGACAGAGGGTAAATCGACCTGGTACTTATTGCCGGCATGTCTCAATGACAAGCAGCTACTTGATACGCCCGTTTTGCCAGAGCACTTGGCTCGAAGTCCGGAAGGCACATGGGAGTGTGGAGACGCCATCTATCGCTTGGGCCGGGCGATCGGAGCGGATTATGTTCTATTGGATCTTCGGGCTGGGTTGAGTGAGATATCCAGCCCCATTATTTTCGATCCTCGAATACAACGCTATATTGTCACTACCATCGCCGAACAGTCCGTAAGCGGTTCAAGTCTCGTGATCCAACAAATAAGCCGGCTCGCGCCTTCCGAACCAGAGTCAACCGATGGCAAGGTCGATTACTACGATCCATCCCTCATCGTAAGCATGTTGAAACAGGAATTCAGACAATTGCCGGATTTTGATAATTCTCTTGAAAGGCTCCGATCTTCCTACATCGAGTCCGGTGAAGATATTGTATATGCCAAAAGGTTGCAGATTTTGGAGACAGATTTCGCCGAAGAGCTTTTATACATCAACGGCTGGGAGGACGCACGACAAAAACTCGGTCCCACTTCGATTATGAAAATTGCTAGGGAATGGGCGAATAACCAGTTGAGCCAGGAGGATACCGTCACTCCATCGGAAATGTCATATAATGACACGCTCAACAAGGTGCGGAAACTCAGAGACGTGTGTAAAGAGTATGTATTTGCCGAGGGTGGCCAAGCAAAACGTTTGCTGATTACAGAGCCATTGAAACACCTGGCGAACAAATTTCATGATGAGTTGCCGCGAGTGGTTTCCATAGGTGCCAAAGGGGCTGGAAAGACTTTCAACTACATCCAGTTGTCTCAATTCGGCCTGTGGGAAAATTTCCTGAACCGTGTACTTAAAGAAGAACCAAAGTCTGAATCAGAGACATATATCTTTCCTCTTCTGCAATCAAACGGCCTTAAAGAAGAGGCCAGACGCATCACCCAACAAGCCAGAACCAGAGTGAGAAATGCACTTAAGGATGATTCTCCCGAATTCTCTCCTTTGGGATGCCAGGATAGAGTTAAGGCAAAGCTCCATGACAAAGATGCCACGGAATTGGAATGGACCATTTTTTGGGTCGATGAGATTGCCAAAGCCGTAGGGATGACTCTGGGCGAGAGGCATTCGAACAGGTTGGCAAATCTCAACCTCAAACTCAAGGATAGAGGACTTAGAATTATCTTCCTTTTAGATGGGTTAGAAGACATTTTTGGAGATATTTCATCCAATGTTGCGCAACAAAGGGCTTTGAAAGCCCTGGTCGATCTGCCACTAAGATTATCGGAAATAAGGCAGGCGAATATAGGCCTAGTTGTTTTTGTCCGCCGTGATTTCATTCGTTACGCGGTCACCCAAAATATAGCGCAGTTTGAAAATCTCTATCGTGCCTATGACCTGTCCTGGGATGAAGATTCGTTCCGGAAGCTTGTCTTCTGGATATGCAGCCAGGCCGGCGTTATAGGTGCTGGGGGAGTAGATATAGAAGACGTGGGCCGGGATAATCTCAGCGAACGACTTGAACGGCTCTGGGGCATGAAACTAGGCTCCGACAATTCTAAAGAGGCCTATACCGTCAACTGGGTATTCGCTGCTTTGACGGATTTCAAAGGGAGACTCCAGGCAAGAGATATTGTCCGATTCCTGCTCCATGCTGCCGATATTACTTTTAATAATCCCAAGAATGTCATGTTCGAAAAATGGGCATCCAGCCGCCTTCTTCCTCCGCAAGCGGTACGGGGGGCGCTTGTGCCTTGTAGTCAGGAGAAGGTGAAGGAAGCAATAGAAGAGTATCCCGAATTCAGAAAATGGATCGATAAGATCACCACCACATATGAGCCGTCAGATCGGAAAATCCCATTTACGCTTGAACAGTTCGATATGGATCAGGCTACGGTAAGGATTTTGGAAGACATGGGTGTCATCTACGAAGACAGGGGAAAGGATGATGCATCACGCTTTTATATGCCGGAAATTTTCCGGACCGGCCTGAACTTCTCTCTGGATAAAAGAGCTCGACCTCGGGTTTTAGTGCTGAAGCGTAAGGCGTTGGGTCCGGCATCTTCATGAATAGGCAGACGGCACAAGACGTAACGCATATGGCCGGTGCTCAACTGGAAGCTATGCTTTGAACGGTGCCGAGGGCCATGAGAATTGACCATCTTGGAGGTGCGCTGGCCAGAGATAAAGGCTACCCCGACCCCGAGTTTTCTGCAGATGGTGCCTTTACCGCAGTGTTCCAGTCATACTCCTGACGACAGATCTCGCGGGACGGGTGAAGAAACGGTTAACCATTGTTAGCCTGCATGAGGTAAGTGTCGTGCGAAGACTTGGGCGAATATTTGGTTGGCTCCTTATTACGTTGGGAATATTGCTCTGTATCCTTGGCGTTGCAGCTCTGCCGACCGGAGGCTTAATGTTCGCCCTTCCATATTTCTTCTTCATTCCAGGGTGGGCATTTTTGCTTGTTGGAGGTATCTTTTTGCTTCTAGTACGAGTAGCGCCAAGCTCCTCCTCAGGGCCAAAAGACGAAAATCAGCAAGAGCCGGACCGCTCGTAAGCTCGCTCCGTGGATATTAAAATCGTGGTCGGTTCTAACGTCTTCTACACTCTGTGATCCGGCCTTGACCCGCATTTACCCGGCACATTTTGTATCCCCTTTCCGTCATTTATCTTGTTCAGTCTCCGGAGAACTCATGCAGCTATCCCGACCAACTGCTATCCGGTCGTTGATTGTGGCTATGTTGCTCGTCATGGCCCAGTCGGCTTTGGCGGATACGATTTATCTTTTTGGCCAGATTGGCGAGTTTCCCATCAGTGCCTCCATGGAACGAAAAGGAAAAGAGCTGTCCGGCTGGTATTTTTATCATTCCCAGGCCAAACAAATCAGTCTGGAAGGCCATATCGACGACAAGGGAACCTTTCACCTGGAGGAAACAATAAACTACAAGAAGACGGGGAGTTTCGAGGGAAGCGTGAAACAGGGCCGTTGGACCGGGACATGGCGCAAAACCATCGATGCGGCCCCATTGCCGGTCTATCTTGAAGAGAACCATAATCGACTTAAGGATGTTAGCGGCAAATACGATTGCACGACCAAAGAACGGGATGCCCAATTCCATTATACCTATCGCCGGACCCTAAAACTGGCCATCGCCGCCGGGATCGTAAAAGAATTTCATTCAGATCAAGGGGCCGCCCTGGATGGTTATGAAGAGGAGACCTGTAGCATCGAATTGGCGTCTATGAAGCAGGTGGCGTCGAAGGCCGGGATTTTACTCCAGTCTAAGGGAGATAATGGCGAAGAGGAAGCTAAAAAGTGTACGGTTCGAATCCTGGGCGACAAGGACATTCTGTGGATACGTTTTGGAGATACATCTAAAGAAGGAGATGACTGCCGCAGTACCGACTCCAGAATGTTTTGCAGCCCCCGCATCTTCTGGAACGACCTCATTCTGGACCGCCGTACCTTGAAATGCAAGGCTCTGAAATAAAGCAAAGGGGAAGAGCGTCGCCCTTACTTCAGAGGTTATGCTGACCCCTAAGCATAGGAGGTGTGCAGATGGTATATTTACTCTTCCTTCTTATTTTACTCTTTAGTTTTTCCTCGGTCCATGCCGAAGATCGCCATCCTTTAACCGCCAACGATTTGCTCGACTTTGACAGAATCTCCGACCCCCGGGTTTCTCCCGATGGTTCACATATCGCCTTTGTGGTCAGTTCCCTTGACCTCGACAACAACCGGAGGCGGTCATCCATCTGGGTCATGAACTCAAACGGAAGTGAGGCCCGGCAGTTGACACCGCTGCCGGAAGGCGGAAACCATCCTGCTTGGGCCCTGGACGGCCAGTCTGTTTATTTTATTTCTTCCCGCTCCGGGACCGCTCAAGTTTGGCGAATCTCCCTGGCAGGCGGCACCCCCCAACAAGTAACCTCTCTGCCTCTTGACGTTGATAACTTGAAGATGTCCCCCGATGGAAAACATCTGGCGTTGACTATGGAAGTTTTTGTTGATTGTGATTCCCTGGACTGTACCGTAAAACGTTTAGAGCAACAAAAGGCTCAGCCTGCCACCGGGGTCGTTTATGATAAGATATTTGTCCGCCATTGGAATGCCTGGCAAAATGGGCGGCGCGGCCATCTCTTTGTGCTGCCGGTAACGGGTGGTGGCCCCCCAGTGGACGTCATGGCCGGAATGGATGCGGATGTTCCGTCCACGCCCTTTGGTGGCCCCAATGAGTTTTCCTTTACTCCGGACGGTGGCGGGATGGTCTTCACCGCTCGCAATGCCGGGAGAGAGGAACCATGGTCAACGAATTTTGATCTATATGTCGTCCCGCTGGATGGATCTGCCGCGCCCGTCAACATCACCAAGGACAATATAGCCTGGGATACTTGCCCCGTGTTTTCTCCTGACGGAAAAACCCTGGCTTATCGAGCGATGCGGGTTCCCTGCTATGAGGCGGACCGTTTCCGGATTGTCCTTCGCTTCTGGCGGAGTAGTTATCAAGACGGGAAGTTTGTCTGGTCTGTGGGGGATCCGAACTGGATCACGGAAGAGTGGGATCGGTCGGCGGAATCCATCGCCTGGTCTTCCCACGGGCGGTCGTTGTATGTGCACGCAGACAATCTCGGCCAACAATCTTTTTTTGAGCTTAATCCGGCCTCTGGCCAGGTGAAATTACTTGTTTTTAACGGAACGGTAAGCGAGGCAGCCGTGACCGGAGACCACATCATTTTGATTAGAGAGGACTTATCTCATCCAACGGAGATTTGCTCTATTGACCAGACCGGAGCCGACTTACAACAACTCACCCACTTGAATGACGCCAGGCTGGCTAAGGTAAGTATGGGGAAGGCGGAGCAGTTCAGTTTCATCGGGGCCAACAATGAACCAGTATACGGCTATGTGATGTCACCACCAAATCTAAACCCCCAAGCCAAGTATCCGGTCGCGTTGATCGTGCATGGTGGACCCCAGGTAACTCTCGGAAATACTTTTAATTATCGTTGGAACGCTCAGGTCTTTGCCGGAGCGGGATATGGCGTTATATTCATTGATTTCCATGGCACCCCTGGCTACGGACAAAAGTTCACCAATTCGATTACGGATGATTGGGGTGGGAAGCCCTTGAAGGACCTGCAAATCGGGTTGGAGCAGGCGTTAGCCCGGTACCCCTGGTTGGATGGCACCCGAGTGGCGGCATTGGGACCTTCCTACGGAGGCTATATGATCTACTGGATCGCGGGCAATTGGGCCAACCGGTTCAATTGTCTCGTCGCTCACTGCGGCATCTTCAACACTGGGACCTTCTACGCTACTGACGAACTTTGGTTTGCGGAACATGAGTTCAATGGGACACCTTGGAATAATCCCGAAGGTTATCAAAAATTCAACCCGGCCAATCATACCGTGGCCTGGCAAACACCCATGCTGCTGATTCATGGTTCGTTGGATTTTCGCGTGCCGATAGAAAATTCGCTGGCCGCGTTTAATGTCCTCCAGCGAAAGAATATCCCAAGTAGATTTATTCACTTCCCCGATGAAAGCCACTGGATTCAAAAACCACGCAATACTATTCAATGGTATCAGGCTATTATCGACTGGGTCAATCAATTCTGCCGATTGCCGAAGCTGGCCGCGGATGCTGCAGTTAAGCCCGGCCAGATCCCCGGAGCCGGCACACTCCAGCCCTCGGAGGAAGATGATGATTATTCCCGTCTTTGATTCGCCTTGGACCAGGTGATTCCTGGGACCGCTCGCTTACCCCGCGTAAGGGGGCGGTCCTTTTCACAGAATAAATCATTTATCCCCGACATAAAATCTTTCCCAATTTCCCCAGCTTGACGGATCCCTCCAATGTCACAGATGTGTCTCGAATTGGGAGCCAAAAAATTATCCGCAGATTTCGCAGATGGACGCAGATGAATGGGACCTACAATCTCCTGCGGTCATTTGTCTTTTTTCATCTGCGTAAGTCTGGGTAATCTGCGGATTAAGTCCTGGCCGGACCTCCGGGCTATGTCCGGTCTGGGTCTGCCGTCCCTACCTGACGGCCGGTAAGCATTTTTCCGGGTTTCGGCATCAATTTTCATTATTTTTGAATTAAAGTATTAAGTAACCGTCAATTTGTGCCGATAAAAAATCAGGGAAAAGGATTTCCCGGATTGTACTCATTTAGACTTTGATTTAAGTAACCGGTCATGTGACAAGGAGGTCGTCATGAACCTAGGCGCACTGCAACGCTTCGGCTTTACGCCGTCCGCTATCCCCAGGCTTAATCTTACCAATAACACCAACGCCGAACAAACCAACCTTGACCAGAGCCTGTTCGCCCAGACCAAGGCGGCATCCGGTAAGGTTGTCTTGAACTCCAAAGATGGCACCACTACCCAGATCGCGGCCGGGGGGATTCACCTCGAGACGGGACAGGTTGTATCCTCCACCACCGGGGCATCCGGTCAGGCCAACACGGCGGAAAGTTATCGCCGAATGAGTTTGGACTTTTCCTTTCTATCCTACCAGACGGGCCAGGCCCCCATCGGCGACTTGATGGCCTCGGGTGAAGCGACTGACCTGCAGAAAGCCTTTAACGATCTGGCCACTGGTAAGGCCAAGAGTTTTGACCAGTATGACCAGGCGGTGGGTAACTTCTTTAATGACCTGGAGAGCGACCTCCACCTAAGCTCCGATGAATTCAATACCGCCCAGGCAATTTTCAAGAATACCGTCAGAGAATACTTTGCGCCCGGTACACAATCCCAATCGACTGACACCACGCCTCAAAATCAGAATCAGTTTTTAGGCGGTCTGCTCATGAGTCAAGGCGACTTTCAGCTCTCGGCCCGGCGGTATGAGGCGGCTTTCAGCAGTTACAGCCAGGGCCGGGATAGTCTCCAGGCCGGTGGCCAGGATACCGGCCAAATAGACGCCTTGCTGGCCGCGATGGCCAAGAAACTCGAAGTCCAACCTGACCAACTGGCCCAATTAGGCGACCAACTGGTGGCCAGAATGCTGCATCCTGAGCTGATC
>JADFXK010000114.1 GCA_015233625.1 Deltaproteobacteria bacterium
GGCTGCAGTGGCCTTAATACAAGATGTTAGCCTTGAATGTCGAACTGAGGCAGACATCACGTATGGTATAGAAATGTTCAACAATAATAGGCCATAAAACCTATTTCAAGGTGCGAAACTTGAGTTATATACTTTCCTTATGTAGATTTCGCCGAAAGAAGGGGTGGGATAAGACACTTGCATACGAGACGGCCGGGGGGGTGACCTGGGCGGGGAGAATTTGAAAAGGCGGGTTATTTGATGATCAGTCGCCCCCGGTGCTCGTCAATGGGCCAGACCTGCCCGATATCGGCGGCCAACTCACCGGCATCTTCGAGCATGAGCCGGGCCAGGCTCAGCTTGTCCTCGGGGACGGAGAGAATGAGTCCACCGGAGGTCTGCGCATCGAAAACCAGGTCGACTTTGACTTCATCCAGGCCCTCTGCCGTTTCCACCAGAGAGCTGCAGAATTTCTTGTTGGCGAAACTACCGGCCGGCAACAGGCCCATCCCGGCCAGGTTGACCGCAGCGTCAAGCATCGGGACGCGGTCCAACTGAAGCTCCACCCTGACCTTGGACGCCCGTATCATTTCCAAGAGATGCCCGCCCAGGCCGAAGCCGGTGATGTCGGTGGCGCCGATCAGGCCGAGTTCCCGGATCACCCAGCCGCCGACCTTATTGAGACGACCGGCCCAATGATATAAAGTCTGCTCCAGGTCTTGGCTTCCCGGCCATTTGGCCTTTAGAGCGGTGGATAGAACGCCGGTGCCCAGGGGTTTGGTCAGGAGAAGATGGTCTCCCGGACGAAGGCCCTTGTTGGTAGCGAAGCGGCCCGGTTCCACTACCCCGGAAACGGATAAGCCGTACTTAATCTCGTCATCTTCAATGCTGTGCCCACCGGCCAGGACGGCTCCGGCCTCTTTAATCTTGTCCCGGCCGCCTTCCAGGATAGCCCGTAAGACTTCTTGGGGCATTTTTTTGATGGGAAAACAGACCAGATTCATGCAGGACCACGGCTCGCCGCCCATGGCATAGACATCAGACAGGGCATTGGCCGCGGCGATTTGCCCGAACCAATAGGGATTATTGACGATCGGCGTAAAAAAATCCACCGTCTGGACCAGGGCCTTGCCGGCCGGAAAGGTCACAATAACGGCGTCTTCGTTATCTTCGAGTCCGGTTAGGATGCGGGGGTCATCGTCCCAGACGATTCCGGCTAAGGCCTCCTCCAGGTACCCCGGAGGTATTTTTGAGGCTCAACCGGCCGCCTTAACCGTACTTACCAGGTCAGGTATGTCCATGAGTCATCATTTCATTAAGTTGTTTAGACGGACATGTGCCACTGTAATTTCCAGCGGTTAGCCTTCTATAGTCTCATTGTATTGAATTTGGGCGGAGCCGATCTTGATCAGGTCCCCGTCGGAGAGTCTGACCATATCGGAAATGGTCTTGCCGTTTACTTTAGGCTTGGTCATGCCTTCCGAGTGGGAGATAAAGTAACCCTTGCCCCGGCTGCTGATGACGGCCGCGGTACCGCCCACAAACAAGCCGCCGATCTTGATGTCGGCCTGGTCGGCTTTGCCGATGACGGTCATTTTCTTGGTCAGAGGAAATTCTTTCCGGTTGTCCCCGGAGATAACCGTGAGCAGTCCCTTAATCCTATTTTCGGCGGTCGGGGTCGCGGCCGTTGGCGCCAGTGCCGCCTGTTTTTGCTGGCCCAGCAATTCCCGTTGCCGCTTGGTGTCCAGGATCATGGTATCATGAAAAGAATCGGCCAAGACGGCGTCGTCAATCTCCTCGGGCACATCCCCAAGTTCCACCAATGATTTATACACCAACACATGCTTGCCGATGGTGATCTCGGCGTTATTGACCAGCCTTAGGGTAGATACCCGGCGGTTGTTGACGAAGGTGCCATTTAGGCTGTTGAGATCATATATGTAAAAGCCATCGTCTTCTTTGACGATCTTGGCGTGATGGCTGGAGACAGCCTGGTTATCAATATGGATGTCATTGTCATCCCTGCGGCCAATAGTCACCAAATCTTTATCGAAGGAATACTCGTCCACAACATTGTCGTTTAACTTCAATACGATATCAAACATCACCATCCTCCGTTAGAGATATCCTGCCCGGGTCCAAATGTGTGGCATCCTGTCCGACCACGCTAAGGGCTGCCCGCTGATTCTGGCCATCAAGTCTGGACAGTTGTTTCTCGGGACCATAAGTCCTGGGCCACCATCACAGATGGTCACCGGTTAATGCTTTCCGGTAAATAGCCTGTCGCCCAGTCGTTTTAAAATACCGTCTTTGGGCCGATCAGCGACGTCCTCGATCTTGATCAGAGCCACCGTGGTGTTATCGGGACCACCCCGGCCATTGGCCATATCTATCAGGCTTTGGCAGGCCGTTTCCAGGTCATCATGCCCGACGTTGACCACCATGGCCATCTCCTCGTTTTCAACCACATCGGTTAAACCGTCGGAGCACAAGAGATAAACATCCCCATTCTGCGCCGGGATCTCTCTGGAGAAGACTTCCACATTCTCTTCCGAGCCAAGGACGCGGGTCAACATATGCCGCATCTGAGATACCTTGGCCTCCTCGAGGGTAATCAGGCCATGCCTGACTTGCTCCATGACAAAAGAATGCTCTTCACTAACTTGAATGATATGCTCGCCCCTAATCAAGTAGATCCGGCTGTCTCCCACGTTCGCCACGATAACGCAATTGCCTTCGTGATCCGGGGTTATAGCCACGACCGTGGTGCCCATGCCATGTTTCCCCGGATCATTTTTCTGAGTATGATAGATAACATTGTTAGCCTTCTTAATGGACAAGACCAATTTTCCGGCTAACTTGTTCATCTCTTTCCCATTTTTCGTCAACAAAATGGTCGAATCCGTGTCTTGGGAGGCCAGAGAGGCAATGAAGGATTCTTGGATCGTCTCTCCTCCCATCCGGCTGGCCACTTCCCCGGCCAAATGTCCCCCCATGCCGTCCAGCACTAAAAAAAGGCCTGAAGATTCATCCAAGAGGAGAAAGTCTTCGTTATTAGTCCGTCTTCGGCCGACGTCAGTTTTTCCTGCGAAAACGGTTTTCAAACCGTCCTCCTTTGAGGTTGATTGAACTCGGAATGGAGCATTGTGGGTTGCGGGTTACGCGTTACGGGTTGCGGGTTGCGTGTTACGTGTTGCGTGTTACAAATTTTCTTTTACTTATATATTTAGGTTACCCTTAAAATGTCGCACGGGGACACGCACCACGCGGCTGGAGTCCTATCGGGGGTTATTCATGCCCGAAGTTCCTCCACATCGAGGTTAGTTTCAGTCGTCCTTTTTCTCTATGAGCACTTTCTTGACTCGCATCTCACACTTCGTAATACGTGACTCATAACTCGCAACACGTGACCCGCAACCCGCAACTCGCCGTTGGGTTGCCCTCAGTTTTTTTGAACTATCAAGCGATACTATCAAATTGGTTTAGCAGATGTCAAAAGATTAATTGATAAATGCTTGACGATCATGGTATATTCGCCAGGTAAAAATTGATGGTCTTTGATGAGATAAAAATTAAATAAATTAAGCTAATTAGTGCTTCTTCGCGGAAATTGGCGGCTAGTCGGAGCCGGTTGAATCGTCACCTTGGGAGTAATCGCCGCCGGCCTCTTTGTTTTTCAAGGCCTGATCCGCATACCAGTTCAACTGCCGGCAGACTCCCCGAACCAGTTTTACCTCCCGCGGTAGCAGTTGCACCCGCGAAAAGAAGCGGCGCACATTCATCATCCAATAAGCGGGATTCTGGGGATTAATGAACCCGATGCGGATCAGGGCCTCGGACAGATGGTCGTACATTTCTTCCAGCTCTTTGCGAGAAGCCAACCGCGTGGCTGTTGGTGATGGTTCCGTAGACCGAAAGGTGAATAATTCATAGCTCAAGACCATCACCGCCTGGGCCAGGTTGAGGGAACTGAAATCGGCCGTCGGGATGTTGACCAGGGCATGGCACAACCGCAGTTCATCATTGGTCAAGCCTTTGTCCTCGGAGCCGAAAAGCAGCGCGATGCGGTTGGTCTGGGACAACCCCACCAGCCTGGCGGCGATATCTCGAGGACCATCCAGCGGCCAGCGGACCCCTCCGACCCGAGCCGTTGTCCCAACCACGTAACCGAAGGGTTCTAGGGCATCTTCCAGACGGTCGTAAACTGGCATGTCCCGGATCAGATGGGCCGCTTTGTGAGTGGCCATTTTGAGCATCCGGTCTTCGTCCGGGTCTTCCGGCTTGACGGCGATAATTGAAGAAATGCCCATGTTCATGGCGCATCTGGCGGCGGAACCAATATTCTCAGGAAAGCGGGGCCGGGCTAAGACGACGGATACGTGGCTCATAATCACCCGGCGACCCTGGGCCAGGGCATCATCCGGAGAATTCATTTCATCGTCCGCCACCGCCTGGGATGGCAAAATTTCGTTTCTCATTCAAATCTTTCGTCGATGGACTCGTGTTTGGGTTTCGTGTTTAACGAGTTTGGTTAGTGAGACGCTTGATAACCGGGTACCGGCTCGGCGGGTTGCCGGTTACGGACGACCCTTTGGTGACACTTTCAGATGGTGACACTTTCAGAAATTAGGAGAAAACTGCAACCGATTGTTTTATTGTAAGTCTTTGATGCCATATGACTTGACAAAAGAACCCGGCCGTGACAGTTGGCTTATCCTACCTTAAAATAAAAATTGAATCAACCCATTAACATTCGGTTCTGAAGGGCGGGATGGGTTTTAAGGCTCTCCGGATTGTTTTCTTGGCTGAGGAAAACCGCCTATCACCTGGCGGATAGTGTCTCCTGTTAAATACTTTTCAATCTTAGATGGTTGCTATTAAAATGCACATTTTGGTTATTTGCCATTATTTTTATCCGGAAATAAGCGCGCCTTCAGCCCGACTTTATGAGATGGGCCGCACCTGGGTTGAGCTGGGCCATCAGGTGACCGTGGTGACATGTTTTCCCAACCATCCGCATGGTCGCATTCCAAAGGAATATCGAGGAAAATCCTTCATAAAAGAATCTCTGGACGGAATGACGATCTTGCGGAACTTCGTCTTCGCCGCGCCAAATCAAGGCGTATTCAAAAAGACGCTGGGGCACCTGTCTTTTATGTGTTCCAGTTTGCTGCTAAGTACCATCCCTTGTGGTCACCCCGATGTCATCTTGGTTAGTTCGCCGACTTTTTTCTCCGTCTATACGGCCCTGGCCCTGAGCAAAATAAAATCCTGCCCCTTTATTTTCGAGGTCAGAGATCTCTGGCCGGCCATCTTTGTCGACCTGGGGGTAATCAGGAATCGCCATATCATCCGGATTCTGGAACAGCAAGAGCTATTTCTGTACCGGGCGGCCGGCCGGGTGGTCACGGTCACCGAATCCTTTGCCCAGGATATTGTCAAACGGGGCATCCCGGCCTCGAAGGTGGCGGTGATTACCAATGGTGTAGATGTGGATCGGTTCTCTCCCGGACCCATCGATCAAGAATTACGGTCAGAGTTGGGTCTGGAAGGAAAATTTGTCGTCTCCTATCTGGGGGCCCACGGCATTTCCCATGGCCTGGACGCGGTCCTGCGGATGGCTGAACGGCTTAAGGGTTATGATGATATTCGCGTGTTAATGGTCGGCGATGGAGCCATGAAGCAGACCTTGGCCGCGGCTCGGGAGCGGCTCGGCCTGGACAAGGTGCTGATGCTGCCGGGACAACCTCGAGAAATGATGCCCCGATTCTACCGGGCCAGTGATGTCCTTCTGGTCCCATTGCGGGACATCCCCTTGTTCGACACCTTTATCCCGTCGAAGATGTTTGAGATCATGGCTTGCGGGCGGCCCATTCTGGGCAGCGTCCGGGGTGAGGCTCGCCGCATTCTGGAAAGGTCACAGGCAGCCATTATCACTGACCCGGAGGATGTGGATCAAATGACGGCCGGCGTCCTCAGGTTATATCAGGACCGGGACTTAGGACTGGAACTAGGCCGGAATGGCCGGCAATTTGTCTCCGCCCGGTACGCCCGGCCGCAGTTGGCCGCGGATTATCTCCGGTTGCTTGAAGCGACAGTAGCCGAAACCAAAAGATAATGATTCCCACTTGTCATGCCTGACGAAGGTGAGGAATCTTAAGAGTTCTCGCCTCGCTCGAAATGACCCTAGGGAGCCGAAAGTTCATCAAAAGTAAACCAGTATGGCGCTGAAAAAAGAGAGGACACAGAAATTTCTGAACGCATCTTAATCATTGGCGGGACCGGCTTTACGGGTCAAGAAGTGGTTCGTCTCCTGTCCGAAAAGTACGGACACCTAGCCTGCCTGGTCAGGTCGCCTCAAGGGGCCGAGGTGCTGCGGAGCTATGGGGTAGACCTGGTCTGGGGTGACCTCAATCAGCCCGAGTCGATCAAAGCGGCCTTAACCGGCCGGGACGTGCTGATTAATGTGGCCTCGTTGGGTTTCGGGCACGCGGCCGCGGTGGTAGATGCTTGTGTCCAGTCCGGCGTCAGGCGAGCCATCTTTATCAGTACCACCGCTATCTTTACCACCCTGCCGGCGGCTTCCCGGGCCATCCGGGTCGAGGCGGAGCGAATCATCACCGCCAGCCGACTGGATTACACCATCTTGCGCCCGACCATGATTTACGGGAAGCCCGGTGATCGGAATATGATCCGGTTGCTGCACTGGCTCAAACGGATTCCGGTAGTGCTCATTCCGGGGAATGGAAATTTCTTGATGCAGCCGGTTTTTGTGGAGGACGTGGCCGCGGCCGTGGCCGGATGTCTGGAGCATGACCTGACTATTGGCCGATGTTACAATATTTCCGGACAGGCGCCCCAAACTTTTAAGGCCATAGTGACCGAGGCCGCCCAGGCGTTGGGACAGCAAGTCAGACTCCTCCACCTCCCCCTGGCCCCATGTCTGGCCTTGCTCCAGTTATATCAAAGAATTTCCCCGGCCCCCCGGCTCAAACCGGAACAAGTCCTGCGGCTGAATGAAGATAAGGCCTTTGATCATCAGGATGCGGCCCGGGATTTCGATTTTTCGCCACGGTCCTTTGCGGCCGGGATCAGCCGGGAAGCCGCTCTAATGGAGAAACGACATGGTTGAGGCCGGTGTCCTCCTGGTCACGACGATTGTCTCGATGCTGCTGGCCGGTTTGATTCTGCGAGTATCACTTAATCAACAAGCCCTGCTCGACGTGCCCAACAGTCGCTCTTCCCACGCTTTGCCGGTCCCCCGCGGCGGTGGCTTAGCCATCATCCTTTGTCTGGCCGCCAGCCTGGGCTATCTCAGCCTGACCCGATCAGCTCCGGTCTATCCGGCCCTCTTGCTCTCAACCAGTCTTGTGGCCGGAGTCGGGTTAATCGACGACATCAAGAACCTTCCCGCCAGCCTGAGGGCCTTAATTCAGTTGGCGGCAGCCTTATCTTTCCTTTTTATTTCAGATATTTCATTAAATTACCTGGACTTTCCGGGTATTGGCCGCCTGCCCCTGGGTGGACTGGGCCTGGCCGCCGCGGTGATTTGGCTGGTGGCCCTGACCAACTTTTACAATTTCATGGATGGAATTGACGGATTGGCTGGGGGTGAAGGTGTCCTGGTCGGACTGGCCTCGGCCGGATTGTTCAGCTTACATGGTCAGAAAGATTTGGCTGTGGTTTCCCTGGTTATTGCAGGTGGGTCGTTAGGGTTCCTTAAGTATAACTTCCCCCCGGCCAGGATGTTTATGGGAGATGTGGGGAGCGGGACGCTCGGGTTTGTCTTTGGCGCCCTGGCTTTGATTGCCCAGGCCCAATGCGGCGTGTCCCTCTGGGTCTTTGGGTTATTCTTGGGAACATTCCTGGTTGATACCACCGTGACGCTGATCAAGCGAATAATCGCGGGAGAAAAGTGGTATCAGGCCCACCGAACTCACTATTACCAGCGATTAACCCGCCACTGGTCGTCCCATTTACAGGTCACCCGGGTCATGCTGGTGCTCACCGGGTTATTGATCATCAGTGGCCTCATTTACGATACCGGCCGAAATGGCGTGCAACTGACGCTTTTATCCCTGTGGCTGCTATTCTTTATTGTCTGCGGTTACCTCATTGAAAAGAGGATGAAAGGGTAGTTGACTTCCTTTTTTCCTTGACGCAATTCAATTTATGTTTTAGATGTCAACAAACCTTAATGAGATAAGGAGGTTGAATGGTGACGAGTTTATTATTGTTACTATTCCAGCCTACGTTTTCTATTAGGTAAATCGTTACCGACAGGCCTCCTCGTTATTAAAGTTATTAAGGATTTTAAAAAAATAATACGACCACTAACCGTTATGTCTTATCGGAAATATATTTGGTCATTTGGAGGGTGACGGCGGCTCTGAAGTTTGACCAGATCGACAATGCCCCGGACCTATGGGGATAATTGCATTTAACTGCAACCGAATCAGGTGCTTTTGTCAAAACGGAATTAGAATGGTCAAGACAATTACTCAACAGGATTTCATCATCCAGATAGAAGACCTGGCCAAACAGGAAAGCCAGCGTTTTGTGCGGCACAACTTTATCAAGTCCAACATCATCAAACGGACTGCCTTACACCGAAAGCACATAAAAGCCATTTCTGATCGGATTAATGACGATGCATTTACAGAGTTGGCCCTAAAGGCGATCACCAGGTTGGAATTGATGGAGATGGAGGAGTTAAACAATTAACCGAAGTTATTCTCTCGGGTGCAATTGGGGCGTGACCATTGGATGATGTGTCCGCCCCAATTATCATATCCGGATCCAGTGGTTGGCAGATCCCGAAACCACAATTAAGCCCGAAAGTATTTAAGATCGTCAAATATCCAGCAGAATACGCTAGACCATGTATCCGGACTTGATGACTAGTTTGCGGTCTTGGTAGCTGCAAGAATTACTCGTCCCGGAGTTAAAGTCGACCCCGATGCCTGACCGGCCTCACCAGGGCGACTCAAAACCAGGGAGCAAGCTATCAAGTTGTTTTTTCGTCAGGTCCAGGAGGAAGAATAGATGACTAAAGAAATGAACTTCGAACTACCTAACGATGACGCGGTGGACCTGGTCCCGGACCCTGATTACACCGTTAAACTCGGCGGTGACGAAAGACTGAAGGTCGATTTTCAAGGCGTCCAAGAAGGTGAAGTGCGACAATTAGTGACCAACCTCCACAAAGACAACGCCTTTGTGCAAAGCATCAAGGAAATCATCACTCCTGGAAATAATTTCTTCCGGTCTTATAGAGAAAAAAAGCAAATAGAAGAGATACATCTCCAAGTTATAAAAAAAGCAGGTGAATATACCACCCAACTAATTGCTATCCAGGGTGAAGGACGCCTTAAAAAAATCGCCGCCCGAGTTACTTTGGCTTTGACCAAAGATGTTGACTTGTTGGGTTTTGCCATCTCAAATGTGTTTACCAGCTTAAATAAAATTAAAAGTAAAACTGTCAGGACCGTGGTGTCTGATGCTGTCGAAACCAGATCTTTCTTAGAAGAAATCGGTGATGCCGACTCTCTAAACAGATTCGATAAATCATTCACTCAGGACCTGGACGCGTACTTCGACTTCATGGGGAATACTTTGAATCTCTTGACTACCTTGCCTTCCTATAATGAAAACATCAAACTGATTGCAGAAGAAAACGGCAAGAAAATTGAGAGCTTTTTCAATAAACTGATAAGCTGATGCCGGACCGGACTGGTTGCTGGTTTCTGGTTGCTGATTGCTGGTTCCGAGTCGCGGGATGCGCTATGGTTATGAATCTGGTCGAAATAACCTTGCAGCTTCTTCCAACCCGCAATCCGAAACACGCAACCGGTGACCAGCAACCAGCAACCAGTGACGCATCAGAGAGCCTACACGTTGCCAGGTGGTTCATTCTCCGCTGGAGAACGGGACCTATTTTTTTTTGCAGGCAAATCTCTGTCCGTCCAGGTGAATGATCAGCACAAACGGGAATTGGTCTATGCAAAACGCACCCTCCCATATTCAGCAATACACCAACTCCATCATCGACATGATCAGGAAACAGCGCCGGTCTCTCATCGCCGTCCCCCTGATATCTTTCATTTATGAATGTGTGGCCAAAGAAATAGAATTAATGAAGGCCACCGGCGAATATTCCTCTTCCAAAGAGAATGATCTGAAACGATGGGCGGAAGAGTGCATAAACGATATTACAGCCGACAACATTCCCTATCAAGTCATCGGTTATGACAAGAAATCCCTGGGGAAGGCGGCCAGGACGGCGCGAACCATTGCCAATAACGGCTCCAAAACCAAGGCCCGGCCACCCCATCCCATGAGACGGTTTTGGTCTTCCGCCGTGACCATGGCCAAGCGAGTAGTCATGGCCACAGTGCTGATGGGGATTATCGCGGCCGTGGCCATGGGCGTTTTCTGGTTGATTAACAGATCCGGAGCTGACCATCCGGCGTCATCCGTCCCTCCCGTGTCTTCCTCAGTGATCCAGAAGATTGCCCCCAGAGAGGAACCCCGAGGTTATGCCGGCTTCGGCCAGGCCATGACTTTGGCCGGCTGGTTACAAGAACTCTTCAAAAGGGCGGCTCGGGAACGGGATTTGATGGATCTGGAGCGGCGCCTGCCCCAACTTGAGGCGGCCGAAAAAGATTATCCTAAAGACAACTACCGGCAACTCTTGATGCTGCAGGGGCGCGTCCTGACCGTTTATGCCCGCCTGCTGACTCAGATAGACCAGGCCGGGAAGGATCGGCTGTCTCTCATCTATCCCCGATTCGGTGAAGGCCTGGCCAGGTTTTATCGGCTCCACGATCTCTTTCGGAAGGCGGCCGAAGACCAGGATATCTTGGATAAGACCCGGCTTCTTCCCCAGATCGACCCGGCTGACCGCGATTCTTTTCACGAGAGTTTCCGGAGGTTACTCGAGACCATCGACGAGAGCCTGAACGAGTGCGCCGGCTCCCTGCCCA
>JADFXK010000115.1:0-10482 GCA_015233625.1 Deltaproteobacteria bacterium
TTAAGGGTTAAATACTATAGGCCAAAAAAACCCAGACCTTCACAGCCAAGAATGACAAAGAAACCAAGAAACAAATGGTGCACAGCAAGATCGGCGCCACCCCAACGCGCTTAATTCAACAGCATTGGCGGCAGACCTCCCGCTATTCAAAAATCGACTTTAAACGCCCGGGCGACTTCAATGGCGGAAGTCACGGCATCTTCATGGACCCCAAAGCCGAAGTGACTGCCGCAGTAATAGGTATTCATGATTCCGTTCAAAGACGGTAGGTCACTGATGGTTGCCCCGGAATTAAAATCGAATATGGGGGTACGGAACACCTTTTCGAAAAACAGGTGATCTGGATCAATGGGGAAATTGGGATGCTGGGTGCTGATCAGATTACAGTTTTTGGAGACGCCGGGCAAGGCCCAGAGGGAACCGCTGATGGAGGTTTCGATATATCTACCCTGTTCTCGATACAGGAAGGTATATCCGTGGATCAAATCCCGGCGGGGGAAATAGGTGTGGTCCGAATGGACGGCGATCCGGCCTTCCGTGTATCTCCAGGCGCCGAGAAGTTTCCTCTCTTTTTCGGTTGGTTCCGGCAACAGCGCCAAAGCCTGGTCGGCGTTACAGGCAAAGATGACCTGATCAAAAGTCAGCTTCCGCCCATCCTTCATGACCAAGACAACTTCGTGCTCCGGTCTAAGGACGGCCTCGATGTCGGCGTTGAGGACTATCTGGTCATTGAAACCGCGGGCCATGGCCTCCACGTAGCTCTTGGTTCGATTCCTGGCAAACCGGACCGCGAACAGACATTTAGGGGGGAGAAGATCATCATGGATATTCAGCTTCTGGATGAAGAAACTGGCTGGGGCATCCAGCAGGTCGTCGCAGTACATGGAGGAAATCAGGCACAACCCACCAATAAAAATCAGCTTCCCGTCTCCGGAAATCTCGGGAATCTTGAGCAAGGCTTGCTCCACGGTCAAGCCATCCAGTTCTCCGGCAGCCAGCAGTTGTTTGGCCTTTCGCAATCCCCGCAATAACTGCATGACGTCCCAGACATGGGACGGTCTGAGGATGGCAAAATTCTGAGACATCAAAGCCTTGATCCCGGGCGTCAGGTACAATCCGCGGGGCTGGTCCAAATTGCAGAAACTAAACCCCAGGCCAAATGAAAAAAACGGGTCCAGGTCAAAGGGACTGACGGTTTCGATGTTAAATCTGGAGAGCAGTTTAAAGAAGTTTTTGTATGAATACTTTCCGTAGGCGGCCACCGCGATGTCCACCTCCTGGCCGTCCGGTGTGGCCAGAGTATATGCATTACCCCCTATCCTGGAGGACTTTTCGAATAAGGTGATATCATATTTGTCATGGAGTAAATAAGCCGCGGTCAAGCCAGCTATTCCCCCACCAATAATGGCTATTCTATTACTCAACACATTCTCCGATTGGTTTGAGGCGCTGGTCAGGCTGGCTGTTCCGGATCTGGTTATTCAACCTTGCAGGTTTGCCGTACGGCTACCAGCTATTTAAACAGATTGTCGATATCGTCCTGGCTGATAATGGAGCTGGTGTCGGGTGCTTCCTCTTTTTTGCCTTTGGCCGGGGCGCCGCCGCCGGATGAGGCCATCCCTTCCAGTTCGCGGAACAGGTCTTCCACATCGGCCTCGCTGACTTCTGTGGATTCATCCTCGGGTTTGACCGGGCCGGTGGACTCCATTTCTTTGAACAGATCGTCCAGGTCGCCTTCTTCGCTTTCTTTATCCTTAGAGGAGTCGCCGGCGTCGGCAAACAGGTCATCGAGTTCATCGTGCGCATCACCACCTGGCGCAGCCAGGAGTTTATCCAGCTCGTCCCCAGAGGATTTTTCTTCCTCTAAATCATCATCATCCTCTCCACCTGGGGCGCCGAACAGGGCGTCAATATCTGATTGATCCACCTTCTCTTCCACCGTTTTTTCGGTCAGGATATGATCCAGAAAGTCAGCCGGTGGAACGTCTTCATCGACGGGGCGCGGAGCTGCGAAAGGTCTGGTCGGGGTTTTGGGGGCAGCCACGACCATCTCCTGGGGCGCCTCCGAGATGGGTTCCACCACATCCGTCAGAACGATGACCTCATCATCGTCCATCCCCCCGGCCAGGCGCATCTGCTCCGGCGTTGGATCCGGGACATAATGGGGATCATACCGCTGAAAGATGGACTCAATGTAGTTGCGTTCCTTCCAACTGTTTTTTCTTATACTTGATTTGATTCGTTTGAATTCTTGAAGGATGTATTCGATAAACTCGATTTCAGTTTCGGCGGTGAGGTAGATTTCATCCTGCTCCAAGGCCAGCTCCCTGATTTTTTCCAGATACTTGTCCACTCGGAATCGGAGTTCCTGGAGCTTTTCTTCCTTTTCATTTAAAATGCGCCGGAGATTTTTGTAATCCTGCGAGTCAGCCACGGATTCGCCGAACTTGGAATCGTAATTGGCCACGATCCGTTCGATCCCTTCCCGGGCAATGTTGGTCATGGCCACCTGGTCGGTAAATTCCTTGATACTGGCTTCCAGGAGCCTGATTTTACGCGTGTTGGCTGTCCCCTCAGGGTCGTTGAACTCCTCAAACTGGGCGATCAACAGGGTGAACAGCCGAAAAATCTCTTCGGTGCGTTTTGTGATCATCGCTCGACTCCGCGGGCGGAAGGATCGGCCCTGAGCAGGGTGAGCCGCGGCAACCGGGAGTCGCCCGCCGCTCCTCCCCAACCTGCTAGTTTATAATATCTTTTTTTTCGGTTTCTGGCAATCTTTTTCCGCGCTGGAAAGTAGATGACAATATCTTTCAGAGATGGTAAATTGTCTCAGGGGCCGGGGTCGGACCCTCGGACCCAGTGTTGTTGAGTTGCGGGTGCGACGTTAAGATTTCTCGCTTCACTCAAAATGACAGATAATTCGTTATACGGAATGAAGATGTAAGTTTGTCATTCCGAGCGAAGCGAGGAATCTTATGTTTCCTATTTTTTATGTCTGCATCTGGTTATTCAACCCTGAAGTTTTGTCTCGGATTGAAATCAATGCAATATCCGGGCCAAGTTTTGAATTAGCCCGATTAGACCGGGACTTGGGGGTAATACCAGATGTCCATTAATCAAACACCCCGACCGGACGGTGACCACCCGGCCGATGAACACGCTTTTTTGACACATATCATGATTAGAAACATCCGCCTCGACATCGAATATGACGGCACCGCCTATTGCGGCTGGCAACGGCAAGAAAACGGCCTGAGTATCCAGCAGGTCCTGGAAGAAGCCATCGCCGTGATTACCAAGTCTCCCGTGGCCCTGCACGGTTCCGGCCGGACCGATGCCGGGGTCCATGCCCTAAACCAGACGGCTAACTTCCAGACCAGCGTGACGGCGCCCCTGGTGGCGTTTCACCGAGGACTGAACAGCATCCTGCCCCGGGACATCGTCATCAAGCGGGCCACCGAGGCAGGCCCGGAATTCCATGCCCGGTACTCGGCCAAATCCAAAACCTACCGGTACGTGGTGCTCAACCGGGATACCCCCGCGGCCCTGGAACGGCATTGCTGCTGGTTCATCCCCCAGCCATTGGCTGTGGCCGAAATGCGGGCTTGCCTGCCCCAGATTACCGGCCGGCGGGACTTCGCCTCCTTTAGATCCTCTGGAAGCAGTAATATCAACCCAGTCCGGACGTTGTTCCAGGCCGAGCTGGACGCCTCAGATGGTGACCGGATCATTTTCACCTTCACCGCGGACGGTTTTCTTCGGCACATGATCCGCAATCTGGTCGGGACCATTGTCGCGGTGGGTCGGAAGAAGCTGACCGCCGAAGATTTCCCGGCCATCTTTGCCGGCTGCGACCGAGCCCTGGCCGGACCGCGGGCTCCCGCCCAGGGGTTGTTTCTGGTGGATGTGCATTATTAGGTTTGGGTTGCTGGTTGCTGGTTACTTGTTGCTGGTCTCTTGTTGTTGTTTACTGGATGGGGTTCGAGGAGATGGTCGGAGGGGCGGGCGTGGTTTTATAATTTGAGAGGGCGTGAGTGTCCTTTTCTTTGTGCCGCCTCAGGGTGGCGCTTCGCTGGGCTAGAATATTTATCCCCTGCGGGGAAAGGGATTTCGTCAACTGGAACGGGTGATTTGCTTTGAGGGCCCGTTGCCCGGGCTAAGCTCACCGTTAACCAGGCCACCGATCTAATACGCCGAAGGCGTTACATAATCTAGCCCAGGGTCAGCGAAGCGCCACCCTGGGTACATGCTTCCAATACGCGAGCACCCTGAAGACGCTGACATTGGTCTGCCCCGGGCCACCCCTGGCGACTATTTGGGTGGCGGGCCGGAGGCTGGGCCGGTCATTTCCACTGTTTCTTTGATGCTCTGGTAAATGGCTTTGAAGGATTCGTCAAACGACGAGGCGGATAAGCGACCCGTCTCGATATATTTGATGACGATCTCCTTAGCCGTTTTCAGAATGATCTCCTGGTCGGAAGTCATATGGCCCTCGCACCGGGTTGGGATGGGATGAGTAAGGAGAAGGCCCCTGCCAAGAGGGAGAAGGGCGCATTCTTCTATGATTGACAGGGGCCTCGCTGGGAAGAACAGCGAAGCCCTTCCCGAATCTATTTTCGGGCGAAGGGACACAAAAAGCAAGGAAAAAATGTCATCCATTAAAATTCTTCCGGAAATCCTGGCCAACCAGATCGCCGCCGGGGAGGTGGTGGAAAGACCCGCCTCGGTGGTCAAGGAACTGGTGGAGAACGCCCTGGACGCGGCGGCCTCTCGGATTTTGATCACGATTCACCAGGGCGGGATGAAGTCTATTGAAATCACTGACAATGGCTACGGGATGGACTCCGACGATCTCCTCCTGTCCCTGGAGCGGCACGCCACCAGCAAGATTAAATCGCCCGACGATCTCTTCGCCATCCACACCCTGGGTTTCCGCGGCGAGGCCCTCCCCTCCATCGCCTCTGTCTGCCGGATGACCATCACCTCCAAACCTGCCCAGGCCGAGGTGGCCTCCCAAGTCATGATTGAGGCCGGCCGGATCAAGAAGGTCCAACCCGCCGCGGCCACAACCGGCACCGGTATCCTGGTCCAGAACCTGTTTTACAATCTGCCGGCTCGGAAAAAATTCCTGAAAAGCGTGGCCACGGAATTCAGCCACATCCTCGATGTCGTTTCCTGCTATGCCCTGGCCAATCCCGCCGTCCAGTTTAAGCTCTGGCACAATGATCGGCTGATCCTGGATGCGGCTTCGGCGGAAGATGGGTTGTCCCGGGTGGCTGCAGTGCTGGGCCGGGATATCGTGCCTCATTTGATTCCCCTATCCCGGCAGACGGACCTGGCCCAGGTCACCGGGTATCTGTCCCATCCCCATTTCAACCGTCCCTCGACCCGGGAGCTGGTCACCTTCGTCAACCGGCGGCGGGTGAAGGACCGGACGGTCAATCATGCCGTGCTGGCCGGGTATGAGCGGCTGTTGATGAAGGGGCGGTATCCAGTGGCGGTCATCTTTCTGGACCTGCCGCCTCAGATGGTGGATGTCAATGTCCACCCGACCAAGCATGAAGTCCGGTTCCGCCGCCAAAAAGATATCCACGACCTCCTGGTCCAAGCCGTGTCTCAGGCCTTAACTTCGGCTACCCAGGGGATCACCGAATGGCTGGAATCATCCGTCCCGGCCGGGCCTGAAGTCGTAGGTCAGCCTGACTCATTTGATCTGCCGGTGCCGGACCCGGACTCGGTCAAACCAGCCCAAGAGACTCCTCGGTTACCCCAGCCCCGGCCCAGTCCGGCTACCCCCAGACAGGATCAACTGCCTCTGCCCCGGCCACTGGCGGTTCGACCCATGCCCTGGGCGCCCCCGCCGGAGTACCCGACCGGCCGTCCCTTCCGCGTGAGCGAGTCGCCCCAGGACTATCAAGCCGCTCCTGCCATTCCAGACGACCATCCGACCACGCATCCGATCGCGCCTTCGGCCGAGCCGCCAGCGATTGAGTTGCCCCAGGACTATCAGGCTGCTACGGAGAACCATACATCCGAGCCGCCGGCTATTGAGCCCGCCCCGGTCCTCTCGGTCCTGACCCAGTTCTCCCGGCTCCGACTGATCGGCCATCTCCGCGATTCCTACCTGGTGGGGGAGACGCCGGGCGGGTTGCTGTTGATTGATCAACATGCGGCCCATGAACGCATCCTGTTCGAGGACCTCAAACGGGCCTATCACGGCACCGGCATCCCGCGGCAGATCCTTCTTTTCCCCCAAAGCCTGGAGATCAGCCCCAAGGATGCGGCCCTGCTGGATACCTGTTTACCTCTGCTGGAAGAACTGGGCGTGGAACTGACCTTCCTGGGTGGCGGCACCTATGCGGTCAAGACTGTCCCGGTCATCACCAAGAATTTCGACGTGAAGGCTTTTATCCATGATTTAGTGTCTGAGGTGGGAGCTACTGGTGGGGCCACTAAAACCGGCGGCCTGCTGGACCAGGTTCTGATCGGGATGGCCTGCAAGGGAGCCATTAAGGCCAATCAGGCCTTGACCAGGGAGGAGATGACCAGCCTGCTGCTGGACCTGGATCGCGTCCCGGTCTCGGCCACCTGTCCCCACGGCCGGCCGCTGTGGCAACTCATCCCCTTCGGCCAGATCGAGCGGGGGTTTCGGAGGTAGGGGAGAGGCGGCCTGCTGTCATTACGGCTTTGCGAGACACTTACTAAACCAGTTTTCGGTTCTTTGAATTGCGCAATTATCTTAAAACATAGCCTTTAACCAACCATTGATAGTCTATCACCTTATCAAAATCTGTCAAAATTACTTGACTAATCAATTGGATACTGGTATGATTGAATACTTCGTGCGGGGAAATAATGCCAACCATTTCAGAACTTAAAGACCTGGCTCAGATACGGCTGGAAGAAGCAAAAGCCCTGTTTAATAGTGGTCTATACGACGGATGTTGCTACTTAGCTGGTTACGTGGTTGAGTTGTCGCTTAAGGCCTGCATTTGCCGGACACTTGATCTAGAAGACTACCCTGAACAAGGAGAAATTTCCAAGTCGTTTAAAATACACAACCTCGACCTTCTGCTTAAACTATCGGGTCTGGAACGTAAATTTGAAAAAGAGAAGACCAATAACCAGACGTTGCTTACAAACTGGTCTCTTATTACGGAATGGAGTGAGGGTTGGAGATACAAGCCGATTGGCACAAACCCGAAACTTCGGGCTGAAAGCATAATCTCATCTTTAGAAGATGAACCGAACGGAGTTTTCACATGGTTAAAAAAACACTGGTGAACTACTTACATAACCTGGTCGACAAGTTCGAGAAGGAAGGCAAACCCTTTAACTTGGTTATGCTCATCCCTGTAGATGCCGTTCTCAGTAATAAATTCACGGTCATATTCAGTGCCCCTTGGCTTGATTCTAAAAATCCTAGAGATGCAATAGATTTGATGATTGAGGCCATAATAGAGCAGATGGGTTCACCCAACGTCCCCGAATTCTCCCAACTATCAAGGATAACAATAATTCATACTTCTGACCCTTTCGTCACAGACCTAAATGCGGAGTTCTGTGTAACTGGCAGTGGTTTAATGAATATTTCAAATAGTTATGTAAATAGCACTCATATTGAGAGCGCAATTATCCTGCTATCACAAAGAACTTCCCCCCTGACCACAACTTTATCTTCTCCTCCACCTCCTGTCGAGAACGTGCATCCCTCTGTCTAGAAACTTTAATTATCTTCTCCTTGTGGAGTGGGTCGGTTCTTTGGGCGGAATGTAGACTTAGAAAAAACGTTTCCGGCGATTCCATCTATCATCAATTTCAAGTAAGCAATATATTAGCGAAGATTGCAAAAACGCGCTTCCTGGATCGCGTCCCGGTCTCGGCCACCTGTCCCCACGGTCGGCCGCTGTGGCAGCTCATCCCCTTCGGCCAGATCGAACGGGGGTTTCGGAGGTAGAGGAGAGGGCGAGATGGGTTTGATTATTAAGCCTGGGAGGCTTGACGGACTAGGACGTTATCGGCTGAGCATAAGAAAGAGAAGAAGGTTCGGTTAGATTAGATAAGGCCAGGGGCGGGTTGGAGTGCAGAATGGTTACTCCCTCAAGCAGGTTGCCGTTTATGTTACAATTCGGTAGTCTCACTGAAGATGCCCATGTGTTTCGTATTTACTCCGAGGAAACCGCAGAGGCAACAATAACACACAACACGCCAGATGAACGGCCTCACAGCTTGAGACACCATTTTGGCTGATACCCTGTCAGCCCTATATCATTTCATCCTTGTTTCCCAGTACGTACAACTCAAATCCTTTGGTCATCTTGAAATTGGTTCGCAGACCAACATCATTCGTGGAAAAATCAGGGTCGACACTCTCCACCCTCACATCTTGGACTTTGATCTCTAGGACCTCACCCCATTGAACCACTCTCCCTTTACGTACTCCAATAATCGGCTGACCAACAAAAACGCTGCATGCAGGCTTACTGACGACAACGACCGATCCATTCTCGAAAGGACCTCCAATCGGACGCCCTAGGCTCATCGCCAAACCAGATTCAATGTAATAGTCAAGGTAGGCTCCCTTAATAACAATGAAAAGTGACCGGGCATATGCTTCCAGGAAGTTCAATCGAGCTTGCATCTCATTGGTATCGAGTGATTCAGCCACATCGAAGCCACCATGGGCCACCTGGTTTCTGCGATCCACCAGGTTTTCCAACCACAGTTCCAACACACGGCTCATGACCTTTTCGTCCGAGGAGGATTCATGACCTTTCGAAATACTGAACCAGTAGCGCATTTCTTCAACACGACACGCCTGGGCGTTTATGTTTTTGATCCCTAGAGCACCAAATACTTCTTGAACTACATTGCTGCGAAGGTTGAGATCATGGTGGATGACTGCATGTCGGTTTAACTTGTACGGATTCTTGCCTGTCAGACAACCATTTAGATTTTCTACAATATCTATTTCCGAGACGCCTGTGTATCTACCCTCTCCAAGGCGGCCCCGATTGAGAAGGTCGGCGGATTGCTTCAAATGTTTCGTCCGAAGCCTATCACATAGCTCCGAATATTTTCTTCTGGTGGACTCGAGTTCGGTATAGGACCACACAAGTTCCTCCACATATTTCTCAAACGCCGCGTATAGAGCGATAATAAACGCAATGTAATCAAGCCCCCTACGAATGCTGAGACATGCCCGAACCGAGGCGTCCTCATGTCCGGCAAGAATCCTATAAACTCGCCCAGTGGACTCTACAAATTTCCGTAATTTACCAATATCAGTCAAAAAGGCGTCAAGTGTCGACCGCATGTACCTACCTCATATCTTTAATTTATTGATAGCATAATTAAATGCGTCTGCAACCTTGGCATTCCGCTGCTGCGTGTCTGAGGAGTTGGTGCGTCGGCCAGCGAACAATTGGTTATGTTCTTTATACATATTGCTTAGTTCGGATAAAAGAACCTCTTTCTCAGCAAGAAGTTTCCCACCATCGGGCCCCTGGCTGAATTGGCTGGAGACATACATCAAAGGATCATAGACAATCTTAGTTGGAGGCCTCGTTGGCTTGCCGTTTTTGTTCATCCGACAAAACGCCTTGTCCCCGAATAGTTGAAAGAGAAATGAAATCGTGCTCTTAAACATCGCTTCATATGCAGTCAAAACTTCAGGAGTAAACTCATTGCCCTTGATCAGGAACCGGTCGAGGAAAGCAGATATCTTGTTTAACCCAGCGGAGTATGAACTGATTTGACGATAGGCAAAAAAGCGTAGAATCAGCTCCACATCCTCCATTTTCTCGAACATGCTCCGGCCCTTACTGGGCGCTTCATCCCGCTCTTCGAGTTCCCCATACTTCTCCGTTTCCGGCTTTAGCTCGTTCGGAATTCCCCACATCGAACGGAATTCAGGGTTTTTCGAAAGTTTCAGGCAAACCTGGTTCAATGGTCCGTCGTAGACCGCGTTCCGGGTCTCCTGGCTGCTCAACTTGACGCCACCTGAGTTTAGCCGTTCAAAAACCATCTTCTTCAACTGAGCCGCTTGCTTTTCATCCTTAGCGGTCTCCTTTAAAAGGATAATCGAGGAGATGTACCTGCGGTCGATTCCGTCCCGAATCTTGCTGGGCAGGTTTGAGTAAGTTTTGCCATGGAGGTCAGTCCAATACTGTAGTCCCTGAAGCGAAAATTCATCTGCATAGAATTCGCTGAGGGCAGTGAGGCGTTGGCGGCCGTCCATCACTTCAAAACGGGCCAGGTCTCGCTCGTACAAGAAGACTGGAGGCACAGGGATATTCATCAGGAATGATTCGATCAATCTTGATTTTCGCTCAATACTCCATCTATGCCGCCTTTGGTATTCTGGATCGAGGTTGTAACGCGGTTCGAATTTACCCTGGATGTGGGCTCCACTTTTTCCTGTTGCCTAGATAGGCTACCAGCTAGAGAGTAACGCGCCATCTCCGTTACAATTCGTATATC
>JADFXK010000115.1:10510-10955 GCA_015233625.1 Deltaproteobacteria bacterium
TCACCCTGGACATACTTTCGGTTAAGTTCCTCGTTTGTGGCCTGGGATTTCGAACTCTCATCTTCAAGAGTTATCTTCTCACCCGGCAGAAGCCCCATATAACCATCAATATGCCCATCTTCTGTCGTATTTTCTTCCACTCTATCCCTCCACTCGCACGTGAAAGTCGAATTCTTCTACCGGCTTCTGCAAAGTCCTCTTAAATTGTTCTGCTTGTCGTTTACCACTGGATGACAGCCCAGCAGAATGAACAGTGACCAGACGGACCTGAAACTTTGACCAACGTAGGGACTCTATCATCATCTCCTCTGGGTTAGCCTTCCGGTCGTGAATACCTCCAAACCGAATCATTAGTCTCGCTCCGGGCACACAGGCGCGGGCGATGTTTGTCCAGGTAGCAGCAAGTTGTTCCACAAACTCAGGGGGTGAGGAATGTGTCATCTGG
>JADFXK010000116.1 GCA_015233625.1 Deltaproteobacteria bacterium
GAATACTACCAAACTTATTTCTTGACTTACGCGAAATATTATAGTAGGATTTGTTATATACTACTGGGTCTGCCTTACGGATAAGACCCAGAAATGGGGTAAGATGATATGCCTGTTTTGAGCTAACTTAGCTAATCCCATCAAAACTTCAAGAAAGCAGATCTGATTTTCAAGAATATGGCGGCATGAAAAAATTCCACCTCCGGCAACCATGTATCCAGTCATCTCAAGCCCATTCATCCCTATTTACTCCGGTACCGATAAAACCTTAAACTGTATGAGGCTCCTGCAAGATTCGGGTAAGACATCACCCTGGCCGAAGCCCAGGTCCGAAATGCCTTGAAAAACCTGGTTCCCCATTTTGATCCAAATAACATGGAAACACTTTTGCAAGAGAAATGCCGGCGGGTCCGAGTAATCGGTGTCGAAAAGGGGGAAGTAATCGAGCCCACATTAGCAAATATGCACATGATGTATGTGCGGATTTGCCAGAAATTGATTCTTCGGCGCCCCTCTGGGTGATTTGCACGTTGAAATTTAAGCCCTTTATTTCCGGACACCGCCTGGCCTCAAATTTGCTATATGATAAGACAGACCGATGTACGGGACAAAACTTCGGGCCAAATTATAAAGGGTAGCCGGGCGGATTCATCGTCTCTTCTTCAGTAATAGTAATCAGTACTTTTCTCAATGAACAAAAGCGTTTATAAGCTTTCCGATTGTGAAATATTTCATTAATGGGCTGGTGAAACGGAACAAAATACTAGGGGCAGATCAATTCAACTCCCCCTCCTCATGGAAAACTAACGAAAGGAGATACCCTATGTTAAAGAATATGACTGTCGGAAAAAAAATTTTTCTGGGTTTTCTTTTGTGCCTGACGTTGATGGCCTGTTTAGGGCTGGTCGCTTTTAATGCGCTCAAGGAGGCCAAAGAAGGTTTCAGTCATTACCGAGAGTTGGCCCGGGAGACCAACCTGGCTGGCCGACTTCAAGCCAACCTGCTCATGCTGCGCATGGAGGCCAAGAGTTTCCTCATCAACAACAACGACAAATATCTTGATAAATTCCAGGAATATTACAAGAAAGCCGATGAGCTTACCGAACAAGCCCGTAAACAAATCACCGACCCCACCCGGGCTAAGTTGATCACGGAACTCGACGCCAAGCATAAGCAATATAGAAACGTCTTCTTGGAAATAGTCAAGAAGATCAAAGAGACCAAAGGATTAACCCAAAATATATTGAATGCTAAAGGGCGCTGATGGAAAAAATGCTGACCCAGATGCTCAATTCAGCCAAAGAAGACGGCCAAACAACTAATACTTTTCATGCCGGCTTGACGCTTAGGGATTTGCTCCTGGCTCGACTGTATGCCACTAAATTCTTAGAAACCGAAGACCTTAAGGCCGCGGATCGGGCCAGGGAAGAATTTGGCAAGATGCAAGAAGTTATGAATACTTTAGATAAGGAACTCAAAGACCCCAAGCAACGTGAGATGTTTACTCAATTGACCGGATTTAAAGTCGAGTATACTCAGGCACTTGAAAAAATAGTGAAAGACGTGACTGAGCATGCTAAAGATATAAGTAATTCACTTGATCCCCTGGGCGAATTGATCGCCAAGGATGTTGAGGAAGTCAAGTTATCCATTATGACGGATCAGGACGCTCTCGGCCCCAGGTTGGAGGCGGCCAACTCGCTGGCGGTAAAGCTTATAATGATCATCGGCTTAGTTGCCATAGTCGCCGGTTGTTTATTGGCATTTGTCATCACTCGTGGCATTACTCGAACATTAAATCGGGTTATCAATGGCTTATCTGAAGGAGCAGAACAGGTCGCCACAGCCTCTAATCAAGTCGCCTCGGCCAGTCAGCAATTAGCCGAAGGCACTTCAGAGCAGGCCGCAGCCATCGAACAAACATCTTCCTCCCTGGAGGAAATCACATCCATGACGCAACAAAACGCCCAAAACTGCAACCTGGCCGCTAACTCGATGAAAGAAACCTTTGGGGTGGTGGAAGAAGCCATGACGTCTATGAAAGAATTGACCCTGTCTATGGAAGAAACATCCAAGGCCAGCGACCAGACCCAAAAAATCGTCAGAACTATTGACGAGATTGCTTTCCAGACCAATCTTCTGGCCCTCAACGCCGCGGTGGAAGCCGCCCGAGCCGGTGAGGCCGGAGCCGGATTCGCGGTAGTGGCCGATGAAGTCCGAAACCTGGCCATGCGGGCCGCTGAAGCCGCCAAGACCACAGCCAGTCTGATAGATGACACGGTAAAGAAGATTAAAGTCGGTACTGTTCTAGTTTCAAGCACGAAAGATGCGTTCGAGAAAGTTGAACAAGGTTCACGAAAGGTTACGGAACTTGTTGGGGAAATCATGGCTGCCTCCCATGAGCAGGAGCAAGGGATTAATCAGGTCGATAGCGCCGTAAATGAGATGAATAAAGTGACTCAACAAAATGCGTCCAGTGCTGAGGAGTCGGCCTCGGCCTCGGAGGAATTGAACGCTCAGGCCGAGCAAATGAAGAATTTTGTCATGGAGTTGGCCATACTGGTTAGTGGACAAGGACAACCACCGCAAGAGAAACCAGCTAGCCAGGAATCAAAGACGCCTATTCGACGCTTGAAATTCCATGATGGAAATGCTAAGGTGGAAAATTCAAAGATAATTAAGAGGAGTGGAGCCCAAAGAAATCGCCCAGAATTCACCCGTCCCCTGAGTGATGCAGAATTTCAGGAATTCTAAAAGGGATTATTAAGGGTCATCTGGATTTGAAATCTGACCTTACCGATTAACCTGATTCACCTGCGGAAAGGGTTGAACATGGCGATTTATCCGGACATGTTAGTCCCAAGATAATTCGCCGTTCTCCCATTCCCCTCCGCTCTTGACGAAACCTCCATGTCCTCTTATGCTTGTTTGTTAAGACCGATGAAACTCGATATCGGCAGACAATAAAAAAATATACCAACCGGAATCGTACCCGAACAATCAACCTATGAAAAAAACCATCATTGCCTTAGCCTTGGTTGTAGTCCTGGGGGCGGTCTTCCGGCTGAGTGGTCTCAATTGGGATCAGGGGCATCATCTCCACGCCGACGAACGATTCCTGACCATGGTCGAGACTTCGATGAAGTGGCCGTCTCATTTTAAGGACTACTTCGACGAAGCCCACTCTCCCTTAAACCCTCGCAATGTGGGACACGGCTTTTTTGTCTATGGAACCTGGCCGACAACCATGGTCAAGGCCGCGTCCATCCTGTTGGGGAAAACCGGTTACGACCAGGTCGAATTAGTCGGCCGAACCATCAGCGCCCTGCTCGACCTCGGGACGGTTTTGCTGGTCTTCTTGCTGGCCGTGACCTTATACCGGGATAAGCGCCTGGCCGTGTTGGCCGCGGCATTTTATGCCGCCTCGGTCCTACCCATTCAGCTCGCCCATTTCTTCACCGTGGACACCTTTGCCAACTTCTTCGTCATGGCGGCCCTGGTCTGCCTGGCCAGGTTGCAGGTCAGCCACAGATTCTACCACTTGGCCGCGGCCGCCTGCTTCGGTGGATTGGCCCTGGCCTGTAAGACATCCATATTCCCTTTCTTCTTCCTGCTAATTCTGGTTGTCGTCTATTCCACTCGGACTCGGCCACACCCGACCGGCGCGCCGGAAGCCCGCATTCGCTGGGTCGCCCGGCTGATCATCTCCCTCTTGATGGCCGGCTTAGTCAGCCTTATTGCTTTTCGACTAGCCGAACCCGATGCCTTTCGCGGCCCCGGCTTCTTCGGCCTCTGGCCCAGTGAACGATGGCTCCAGAACACGGCCGAAATTATCCGAATGACCCAGGGCTATGTGGATTGGCCGCCGAACGACCAGTGGACCGATTGTCCGATTATCTGGTCTCCATTTAAGAATATGGTCCTGTGGGGTTTGGGCCTCCCGCTGGGCATAACCGCCTCGATCGCCTTCCTGACTACCGGGTGGCGCTTGGGCCGGCACAAGGACTGGAGTCACCTGATCCCCGTCATTTGGACCGGGATGATGTTCTTCTACCTGGCCACCCAATGGGTCAAATATATGCGCTACTTATTGCCCATATATCCTACCCTGGCCATCCTGGCCGCCTGGTTGATCATTCGGGTTTGGGAAAAGTCGGGAATTCTGCGCCCAACCCTTCAAACCGATAAGAAGAAGTCCTGGCTGGTCACCGCCGCGGCCGGTCTGCTGATTGTCTCTATTTGTGCCGGGACCCTGGCCTGGGCAGTGGCCTTCTTCCATATCTACACCCGTCCCCATAGCCGGGTGCAGGCCAGCCGGTGGATTTACCGAAATATCCCGGCAGGATCAGTCATCGCCAACGAACACTGGGACGAGGGTTTACCACTGGAGGTGGACGGGCAGGGTGCTCAGCCGCGTTACCGGATAATGGAACTGGCCAACTATGATGATGATACACCGCAAAAACTGGAACAGACGTTAAGAACTCTCGACCAGACCGATTACATCATTTTGTCCAGCAGTCGTCTATATACCAGCATCCCCAAACTGCCGCCCCGCTACCCCATGACTATTCGCTACTACCAGACACTCTTCTCAGGGGAACTGGGGTTTGTCCGGGTCGCCGATGTCACTTCTTATCCCTACTTGCTGGGTCTGACCTTCCCCGACGACCAGGCGGAAGAGACCTTTTCCGTGTTTGATCACCCCCGGGTGATAATCTTTAAGAAGACTTCGGCCTGGAACAAACAGCGGGCCCGGCTCCTGCTCGGGACGATAGATTGGAAAAACGTTTACCATCTAACTCCCCGGGAAGCAGCCAATTACAAGAACAGATTGATGATTGATCCTAAGACCTTCGAGGCTGACCGCCGCGGCGGCACCTGGTCCCGGGTGCTCGATCCCCGACACGGTCTGTTTGATGTCCATGATCTGGCCAATCGCTGGCCGGCCCTGATCTGGATCTTGAGTCTGGAAATTATCGGATTTTTGACCTGGCCGTTACTGGCCCTGGCCTTGCCCAATCTGGCCGACAAAGGCTGGATGGTGGCCAAGACGGCCGGGCTGTTGGTGATCTCGTACGGGGCCTGGCTCCTGGCCGGCTTCCAGATAATGGCCTTTTCCAGATGGAGTGTGGGATTGGTGACCCTGGTCATCGGCCTGGCTACGGTGGCCGCGGCCTGGATCCAGCGTCGAACCTGGGGCGAGTTTTGGCGCCACCGCTGGCGATTGATCTTAGGTGAGGAGGTTTTGTTTTTGGCGTTTTTCGCCCTGTTCCTGGGCATCAGATGGCTGAATCCAGATCTGTGGCACCCCTATTTTGGAGGGGAAAAACCGATGGATTTCGCCTTCCTGAACGCCGTGGTGAAAAGCTCCTTTTCCCCGCCCTATAATCCCTGGTTTGCCGGGGGTTATATTAATTATTATTACTTTGGTTATGTGCAGATCGCGGCCTTGATCCATCGGACAGGAATCATTCCCGCGGTAGCCTACAACCTGGCTATCCCCACCCTGTTCGCTTTGACCACGGCCGGCGCCTTCACTGTGGTCTATAACCTGGCTGACGCTTCAAACGCCATCCGACCGAGCGGGGCAGGACCAGCCGGCAGACCCGATAATAGACCAGGATCGACCTTTGGGTATGGTTGCCTGGGGGCCATATTTGTCGCCATCATCGGCAACCTGGATGAGGTCCGCCTCTTCTTCAAAGGGTTGTCCGAGATGAGTCAGATCCAGTTGGGCCCGGGACTGGCTTGGCTATTGCCCATCGTGCGTCCGATGCACGGGCTGTATCAGGCCATCGTCCATGGTCAAGCTTTGGCCATCTCCAACTCCGCCCTGTATTGGGACGCCACCAGGGCCATTCCCCATCCGCCCACCGAGGCCGTCCCGATCACGGAATTCCCATTCTTTACTTTTCTTTACGGTGACATCCACCCCCATCTGCTGGCCTTTCCGGTCGCCCTGCTGGCCCTGGTCCTGGCGGTCCAATATGTTAAATCCGCCCGGCCGGGACGGTTACCATGGGACACCAGGGTATTCCCAAAGACGCAACTCTGGGCTGGGCCCGATTGGGCCGAAACGTTGACTTTAGGCCTGACCGGGTTGACCGTTGGCGCCCTGTGGCCGACCAATGCCTGGGATTATCCCACTTACTTGATGCTGGTTGGATTGGCCGTGGGATATGCCCAAATGGGTCGAGGACGCCTGACCGGCTTGAGTCTTAACTGGAGAGTTATCTGGGCGACTGCCTGGCGGATCCTGGTTATCTTTGGGGCGAGCAAGTTCTTTTTTCTGCCCTACACGGCCAATTATGCCCAACCTTACGGCGAGTTGTACCTGTGGCCGGGGTCTAAAACCCCTCTCAGCGCCTACCTGACCATCCATGGATTTTTCCTTTTTTTCCTGATCACGTTTCTACTGGTAACTTTTTTTTATGCACCCGGATTGAATTTTATCGTCCGGTATATCCGGCTTTACTTAGGCTATGTGTGGACCAGACCGCGGCGCCTCAGAAGGCTGATGGACCGGCTCATCTGGGAACAGCCCTCTTATTATGTCATCATGTCCCTCCTGGCCGCCGCCCTAATCCTGGCCTTGATCGCGGTGGTTACTCATCAAGCCGCCATTGTCCTGGCTGCCGGGGTCGGCATGATCTCGACAATATTGTTTTTTTCCCCAGGCATCAGCCCCGCCTTGCGTCTTAGCCTGACTTTCATCCTGGCCGGAGTGGGGTTAACGATATTGGTAGAGGTGGTCGCCCTTAAAGGTGATGCGGGCCGCATGAATACCGTATTCAAGTTCTACCTCCAGGCCTGGATATTATGGGCGCTGGCCGCAGCCACGGGATTATCCGCCATTGTCCAGCAGTGGCTCAACCGGCCCAGGCGCAGACCCAACTTGTGCGGGACAGTCATCCGCGAGCTATGGATTAAAGCTGGCATTCTACTGCTGATTGGAGTTTTGTGTTATCCTATCCTGGCCACCAGCGCCAAATGCCGGGACCGGTTCGTGACCAATCCTCCGTTACCGCCCACCTTGGATGGAATGTACTACATGTCCCAGGCCTTCCACAGCCAGGAGAACCGGATCTACGACCTGAGTCTGGATTACCGGGCCATCCGCTGGATTCAGGAGAATATTTCCGGCAGCCCGGTCATGCTGGAGGGATTCGCGCCGCGCTTTTCCTGGGCCTCCCGGGTCAGTATCTATACCGGCTTGCCCACCGTCATCGGTTGGGACAGTCATATCGCCATGCAACGGGCGTCCCTCCTTGATAACCAGATAGGCGATCGGATCAATGACGTGGCCGCCATTTACCGGTCTCCGGACCCCAGGTCGATTATTCCTCTACTCAAACGATACCAGATCGATTACATCTATGTAGGTCAGTTGGAACGCCAGTACTATCCCGGTCCCGGTCTGAATAAATTTGACACCTATCTGGGCCGCTACTGGGATTTAGTCTATATGAATCCCGGCGTCTCGATCTACCGGGTTAAACCATGAGAATGCCTCAAACAGACAAAAGCGGCCTGTATGCCCTCCTCTTTTTGATTTTGTTAAGTTGTGTCTTGTTTAGCTTCGATCTGGGCGGGCGGGGACTGTGGGAAACAGATGAAGGACGCTATGCCGAGATCGCCCGGGAGATGCTGGAATCGGGTGATTGGGTCACGCCCCGCTTGAACTATGTCAAATACTTTGAAAAACCGCCCCTGTATTACTGGCTCACCGCGGCCTCCTTCACCCTCTTCGGCCAAACCGAGGGGGCGGCCCGGTTCGTTCCGGCATTGTTTGGATTGCTGGGCGTGGTATTGACTTTCGGCCTGGGCCGCCGCATCTCCGGTCACCGGACCGGGTGGATCTCCGGCGTGATTCTGACCGTGTCGTTGGAGTATGCGATTTTGGCCAGAGTGGTGATTATTGACATGACTCTGACCTTTTTTATGACCGCCGCCTTGACTTTATTCTACTTGTCCTATAAACAGAACGGGGAATTGAGCTTACTCGGACTGGCCGCGGTGGCGGCCGGACTGGCCACGCTGGCCAAGGGACCTATGGGGGTGGCCTTACCTGGGGCCGTAGCGGTTGTCTTTCTGACCCTGGTCGGCGGCTGGCGGACCTTCAAACCGACGACGATTTTTTTATCCGCGCTGGTTTTCCTGGCCGTGACAACCCCCTGGTATCTTCTGGTATCCCTAAGAAATCCTGAATTCCCAGCGTTTTTCTTTCTGGACCAGAACCTGGGCCGGTACCTGACTACGGCGCATCAACGATACGAGCCGGCCTATTATTATTTGGGGATACTGGCCGCGGGATTCTTTCCCTGGACGGCCTTTTTGCCGGCCAGTTTGAAAACGCTCTGGCCGGGATGGCGTCGGCCGGCCTGGAAACAGGACGAGGGGTTAACATTTCTTCTGGTGTGGGTCGTTTTCGAGTTTGTCTTTTTCAGCCTGGCCCGGTCTAAGATGATGCACTATATCCTGCCCCTGTATCCTCCTCTGGCTATCCTGACCGGCCGACTGGTGACGACCTGGTTCTTTGATGGCGCGATGCCCCGGGTGACCAGACCGGTCAAGATATCCTACAGCATCCTGGCCCTGGTCACGGCGGCGCTGTTAATCACGGGTGTGGCTTACCCCTGGTTTGATCCTGAGGTCACCTACCGGATGATTATGGCCCCGCTGACCATCATGGCCGTCATTTTGGTCGGCGGGGTGACCGGGTCGTACTTCCTATTTGGCCAAAATAAGGGCCCGGCCGCCTTCGCCACCCTGGTCGCGATGACCTCTTTGATGATCATCTCCGGTGTCCTGGCCATGAATCAGGCTGATCCTTACCGAACAGTGAAAAGCCTGGCTGCGGAGATCAACCGGCGGGCGACACCAGCGGATCTTGTGGTCAGTTGTGATGATTATTATCAGGGCCTGCCTTTCTATACTAAACGGCGGGTTATCGTCTTTCAAAACTGGGGAGAACTTGATTTCGGCCGGCGCCGCGACGCTCAGGCGGATAACTACTTCCTGGAAGGAGCGGAAGCCTTTGACCAACTGGTCGGGTCTCCCGTCCGGGTTTTCATGGTGGCCGAAAAAGGCCGATTTGACCGGTTGCAGAAGCTGTCACCCCTGCCCCTATATATCCTGGCCAGGAGCGGAGACAAGGTGCTGTTCAGCAACCGAAGGGGATAACAATGGCTATTCGTTATGTACCACTGATTTTATTAGGTGTCTTACTCAACGCCGTGGCTCAAATTCTGATGAAGGCGGGGATGATCAAGATAGGTCACTTTGAGTTTTCCATGGCCAATCTGGTTCCAGTGGGGATCAAGACCTTTACCAGCCCTTACGTCTTGGTGGCCTTGGCCTGCTACGTCATCAGCGTCTTGGTCTGGTTGGCGGCTTTGTCCAAGGTGGAGGTAAGCTACGCCTACCCTCTGCTGAGTATCGGCTACATCGTCACCGCTTTATATGCCCAGTTTCGGTTTATGGAGAATCTCTCTCCAACTCGCTGGGCCGGGATTATCGTCATCTGTATCGGGGTTTATTTGATTACCCGCACTGGATGAAAAAATATGAGTTGCTGGTGACTCGTTGCTGGTGGCTGGTTGTCTTAAACGAGTAACCAGTAACAACTAACCAGCAACACGATCATTTGATGGAGTTTCTGAATGGAAATGGACGATAAGCCCGGGGTGTCCACTCCGGCCACGGGTCAGCAGACGAAAACGCCGTATGTCTCGCTGGTGATTCCCGTGTACAATGAAGAAGAAAATTTAATGGCTTTGCATCAGCGAATCAATCAAGTGATGCGGGATTATGGCCGGGATTATGAAGTAATTTTTGTAGATGACGGAAGCGCCGACGCGTCGTGGTCTCTGCTTAATGAAATCTTCCAGTTAGACAGAGAGCATGCGGTCATTGTCCAGCTTAACCGCAACTACGGCCAGCACCTGGCCATTATGGCCGGGTTTGAGAAGACTCGGGGACAGATCATCGTCACCCTGGACGCGGACCTGCAGAACCCGCCGGAGGACATCCCCAAGTTGGTGGCCAAAATTGAGGAAGGTTATGATACTGTGGGCGGATGGCGGGGGAATCGGCAAGACTCCTGGCTGCGCACCCTGCCGTCGCACCTGGTCAACCGGATAATGGGGGCCAGTATCGGCGGGGAGATTCGCGATTCAGGATGTATGCTTCGGGCCTACCGTCGAGAAATCATCGATCAAATCAACAGGTGTCCGGAAGCCACCAGTTTCATTCCGGCCCTGGCCAACAGCTTTGCCGGTCGAATCACGGAAATAGAGGTGGGGCACCGTGCCCGGGAGAAAGGCCAGTCCAAGTACAACTTATTCAGATTGATTCAACTTAATTTTGATTTGATGACCGGATTCTCCTCGATCCCGATTCAAGCCGTCAGTTGGGTCGGGGTGATAATCGCCATCCTGGGCCTGGCCTTTGCCGGGTTCTTGTTCCTCCGGCGCCTCATCATCGGCCCAGAAGTTGAGGGAATATTTACTCTTTTTGCCATTCTATTCTTCTTTGTCGGCATCCAGATCCTGGCCTTGGGCATGGTCGGCGAATATGTCGGCCGAATCTACCGTGAAGTTCGGGGTCGTCCGAAGTACGTCATCCGGCAAATGCTTCGACAGAACAGGTCAGACCGCGGCACATGTGACTAACCTCTGCGGTCATGCTTTTCCTTGGATAACTGAATTCCTCGAGTTTCTCTTATAGAGCGATTATATGCGTGTAATTGTCCTGGGTTACCATAATATTGGATGTACCTGCCTGGAAGTTCTCATCAAATTGGGGGCGGAAGTGGTGGCGGTAATTACCCATGCCGACGACCCCAGCGAGAACCTGTGGTTCGGGTCGGTCAAAGATACGGCCAGATCGCACGGTATTCCAGTCTTTCTGCCAGATGACCCCAACACCCCGGAATTTAT
>JADFXK010000117.1 GCA_015233625.1 Deltaproteobacteria bacterium
CTTGCGGTGGGGCCGGAATGGTGATACGAAACTAAATGATGCGGTCGGTCATAATTAGGTGAAGCCGGTCGACGCTGACAGCGGGGTACGTCCATGGTGATTGAGAAAAGAACGAATGATTAATGTACCGGGATGGTCATAAGTGGGGTTTCTGAGCCCCACATCCGGAGGCCGGTCGAACATCAGGTTAGGGGGGATTCAGCCCTGGTTTCGTTTGCAGGCTTTTTGGGGCCGGGACTAAAGAGTAGCTTCGGCCTATGGCTTATGAACTTCCAGTTGCCGGAGCAGTTTCTTGACTGCCTCCGTACCCGGGCCGGGGGCGGCCAGGGCCAGGGCGCGGTTGAGGTATTTCCTGGCCAGAACCTGGTCATGTAAATCGCTATAAATGATCCCCAAATTCTGGTTAGCACCCTGGTGATTCGGGTTCAGGTCCAGGGCCAGACGATATTCTCTTGCGGCGATCTGATAATCGTTTAAGATACTGGCGGCCAAAGCGTAGTTGAAGTGGGTTTCAGGATTATTAGGACAAATATCAACTGATTCGGCAAAATAGGGCAGAGATTCCTTCGGCCGGTCGGTGTGCAGGTAACACAACCCCAAGGCATTGAGCACTTCGCCCAGTTTTTCCCTGGTACCAACCTGAGTTAAGGTCCTAAAATAGAATTCCGTGGCCAAATCGAATTGACCCATCGTGAAGTACAATGTTCCCAGATCATAGATGGATTCTTGATGCTCCGGATGCAACTTATAAGCCTTAAGCAAGACTTTTTCGGCCTGAGGAAGTTCATACATGGCAATGTACAGCGCCCCCAGGCGACTGAGGACGTCGGCATCTTCCGGCATCCGGTCCAACAACTCCTGATATTCCTTCACCGCGGCGGCAAAATCACCCTGATCCCGGTATATATCTGCTAAGGCGATCCGGCCCTCCTTAAAATCGGGTTTGAGCTTAATGGCTTTTGAAAAATTTTCCTTGGCTTGCGAAATCAGCCCCATGTCTTTGTAAGTATGGCCCAGCTCGTCAAAGATGAAATGATTATTGGGGTTCACCAGAAGGGCCCGACGCAGCGCCGCCACGGCTTCCTCACCCGATCCCCTGGCCATCCATATCCTGGCCAGGGCGATATAACCGTTGGTCCACCCTGGCTCATTCTTTATGGCTCTTTCCGCCAACTCAATGGCTTTCCTGGGGTGGCCTTGCTCGTTTATTTCCCTCGCCAGATTGACCAACGCACCAGCATAATTAGGGTTTACCTTTAGAGCCTGCTCAAATAAAGCTATTGCCCGTTGTGGTTGGCCTATACTTTTGTAGATTACACCCAGATTAGATAACGCGATGGAATGATTTCTGATGCCCACAGCCTGTTCTGTGGTCCGCCGGGCGTCTTCAACCCGATTCTGGACAAAATAGACCGCCCCCAAATTGGTCAACGGACGAAACAGCCCCGGTGATTTAGCGACGTTATCTTCCCAGAAGGCTAACTGGTCCGCCCACATCAGGTTCCTGGAAAAAGTCAGCCCGGCATAAATGGCCAGGATCAGGATAACCGACGTCAATATCACCCCGGGACGCTTTATCACGGCCGGAAACTTAAGCAGTTCATCGGCCAATCCGACCAGGAAAAAAATATACCCCACCGATGGTAGATAGACCCGATGTTCATAAACAAGATCGGCTAGAGGGATAAAGCTGGACTCGGGCGATAAGGTGATAAGATACCAGAAGATGCCAAACGACATTAACCGGTTTCGTTTGGATAACCTGACGGCGAAGATGACCGCGCCAAGAATGAGGAGGAAACTGCCCCAAACCCTGAACTCGGTTAGATTCTTAGCCGGGAGCCAATAATAATCCAATCTGAGCCCGGAGGGCCAGACCAGTAGTTTAAAGTAATATAGAATTATCTCAAACTGGCTTATCAGGTAATTGAATGGCTTAACGCTGATCGTCCCGGAAGCCGCAGAAGCCTCCTTTAGTCCGACTCCGACGGAGGGACCATAGCTAAAATGGAACTGCAGCCAGATAACGTACCCAATGGTTGAAAATAGCGCCAGGTGGACCCATTTCCGCCTGGCCAGGCGTGACCAGTCCCATCTGGAGACGAAAAACAAATCGTATAACAAGATCATGGCCGGAGCGGTGATGGCGATTTCTTTACTCCCCACAGCCAACAACAAGCTAAACCAGGCGCCCAGGTAATAAGGCCATCTTTGACTGCCTTCCCGGCGCTCTACTCCGGCCAGAAACAAAGCCAGGCCGGCTAAATAAAACATGGTCGCCAGTCCGGTCATGCGACCCTGAATGATGTAGGTAATGGCCTGGGTATGGACCGGCAGCACCATGAAAAGCAGGGTCAGGATAACCGCAACCCAGTCTCGCCGGATTCCCAACCGCCCCAGCGGTCTTTCCCGGTTAATCGTTTTAGCTAAGACGTGGAAAAGGATGAATCCGGTGATCAAGTAGATGACCATGTTGGTGATATGATACCATTTTTCACTCAGGTAGGCTGTGTGGTAATTAAACCAGGACACCAGATCGGCCATCGGTCGGTTGGAGAAGAGAAGAAAATCCTTCAAGCCTGTTGGGTTATAGATAATGGCCTTGTCGGAAATGTTGGATACATCATCAAATATAAACGGGACGCGGAAAGACGGGGTGTAGGCAATGGAGGCGACGAGTGTGATCAGGATATATGGTAGGAATATGGGAAATCTACTTGTTAATGCCTTTGTTCTTAGCAGCAGCTTCTCTTTCAATGTCGACATTCCCTTGGATATCCAAATAAAATTTTTGTCCTTTAGGGGGGACGGGAAGGGACGGTATGATCCCGGCGGTAACCAAGTCCTCGATTTGCCTAGGGGGAATCAGAAATTTTTCCTGGTAGACTTTAACTGCCGATTCCAGGTAATACATTGTCTGGTACTGGTCTAACCTGGCTTCGAGATATTTTCGAATTTCCTTATCTGTAGTCCGGAGGAGCATACTCTTGAGCAAGATGATACCGGCCGCGGTGTCTCGGCCCCGGTGATACATTTTAGCGGCCAGCCCGGCCAGCCCTGTCCATCCCCCGGGAATTTGGGCGGCTTGACTAAACAAGTCACCTGCTTGCCGGTATTCCTTTAAAAAAAAATAGTGGTTGAATCCCGCATAGAAAAGCAAATCCGAGTCCCAGGTGCGGTATTCTGCTCCGGTGATCAACAACTGGTTGATCCGTCTGATCTCCTCAGGGCCCCTGGAATACCAGACCAGCGCCTGGGCCAGGTAGTATGGGTCAAGAAAATATGGATCGATGGCCACAGTCCGCTCATTCAGCGACACCACCCGATTGAACGTCTCCGTAGTGACCTCTCCGGTCTTGCGGTTGCCCAGCGTCTCCTGGGCCTGGATGAAGATAAAATCCGACAATAATCCGCTAAATTCCAACCTGATGAGTTTAAGGAAATTTTCCGGCGGTAGTGGAATGGTGCGTTGAATGTCTTCTGTCTGCTTATAATAAATCCTCAACTTCGTCAGGCTGGTGGCCTGAATAGCCAGGAGGATGACGATCAGGATTACCCACCGCCAGTTCATTAGACGAATTCCTTTTTCTTGAAAACAAGATCCGCCAGCCAGAGGCAAACTGTGGTGTAGACCAGACCGTAAAGGACAGCCCAGAAAATGTGACCGGGGTCCACCGGTAACCCGTGGGCGGCCTGGAGCTTGAGGTCGAACAGGCTGAAATTCGGCATGATGTAATATAGGATCTGGATAAACACCTTCATGGCGTCGGAGACCTTGAGGACCTGTTGCCGGGCCAGGACCAATTCCTGGATATGAGGTAGAGACTGGCCAATCAAATAGACCAGGGAAGTAATGACCATGGCCACAAAAACGTGAGACGTCAGGGTGCAAAACAGAAACCCCACCGCCGTCAGAGTCATCAACGACACCACCGACATCGCCCAGGCTAAGAAATAAGTCCACCAGGAAAAACCTTTGGCAAAGAAAACTCCGGCCAGGAACGATTTAATCACCAAAACAGACAGAAATGAAACCAGGCCGACAATAGCCATGGAGACAATGATGAGCCCCATCAACCCGGCGAACTTCCCCAAAAGGTATTGGGTTCGGGAAACGGACCGGCTCAAGATGAGGAAAATGGTTTTCTTATCCAGATCCTTGCTGATCAGATTAAGTCCAATAAACAAGACCAGGATCAGCCCTGCCAACGATACGGTGGATAAACCCAAATCAACCGATACCTTACCCAAATCACGCATGAAAAAGTTAATGAAGGTGACATTTATGACCATCATCACCAGGCTGATGATGAAGACGCCGATAAGGGCGCGGTTGCGGATGCCTTCTTTAAAGGTAATAACAGCCAGGTGATAGATGTTAGGAATTCGGTTCATTTTGTCCTTCTGTGACAATTCTGATGAAAACATCCTCCAGCTCTTCCCGTTCCGGCTCAATTGACAGAATCATAAGTTTAGCGTTGTTGATTTTTTCAATAGTCGGAATGAGTTCTTCCTGGGGACAGAGCAACTCCGTGTATTCCATATTCCCCGTAAGAGGAGCCGAAACGCCGGTTAATTCGGACGCCGGTCCTTTCAATCGGATGTGATAGCGAAATGCCCCGTCGTAGAGTTCATCAACCCTGCCCAGATAATGAAGACTGCCCCGGTGGATGACGGCCACCCGTCTGCACAGCCGATTTACGTCATTAAGAATATGGGAGCTGAAGAAAACAGTTTTGGACCGGGCGTGCAGTTCGGTGATGATGTCAGCCACAATCCGACGCCCCAGGGGATCCAGACCGTTCATCGGTTCATCTAAAATTATCACATCCGGATCATGAATGATGGCCATAATGAAGCCCATCTTCTGGGTCATGCCTTTGGAAAAAAGTCGCACGGGCTGTGTTGTCACCTTGGCTAGATCGAGACGCTCCAGTAACTCCCGGCCGCGGCTAACGACCTGACGGCTATTCTTGCCGGCCACGCCGGCCGCGAAAGAGACGAGTTCGTTGGGGTTGAGATGGTCATAGAGGTAAGGATTTTCGGGTAGAAAACCGATGCGATGCCGTGCCGCCGGATCGCTGCCGGGTTGTCCGAAGATGGTGGCGCGGCCGCTGGTGGGATTAATCAGGCCCAGCAATATTTTGATCGCGGTTGATTTTCCGGCTCCGTTTAGGCCGAGAAAACCGAAAACTTCTCCCTCCTCGACGGCCAGAGAGAAATTGGTCAGGGCCGTAACCGCTTTTCTTCTGAACCCTGTTTGGTAGACTTTAGTCAGGTTTTCAAATTCGATGGCCACCATTTGTCCTGTCTGCCTTGAAGCACACCTGAGAGGACGCAAAAATATCTGTCAAGGGCATGTGGCTCTCTTTTCGATGGTTATTTCTAATACCTCTGCAAGACCTCTGAGTCAACGGATACATCGAGAAATGACGCGAGAACGAGTATTGCCTAACGCCTATCTATATCTGATCGAAACTTGGTTGGATTTATAGACCTGGTCTTCGTCACGAAATAACTCAACTAACCTACCTCCAATGGGCTGAGCAGGTAGGTTAGTTGTAGTGTCCGTCTTAGTTTGTTTTCGACAAAACCTGGCGCCAACAACGGGATGCTATCAACCGGAAGAACTTGTCGAGATAATATGGCTGGGAGCGCCCGCTCCCTTATCACACGTAGTATACCAGAGTGTGGGCTGGGCTGTAGAGCAGTTCCAGATTTTAGTCCCATCCGTATGGACACCGCTGATGCCGTAGCCCTGTTGAGAATAAACAAAGGTGGCAATCCCGGCCAATAAACCGATGATGGTCAGAATCATTGTCAATTTTTTCATTTGTACCCTCCTATGGTCAAGGCTGAATACCGCAATTTTGGGAAAGCTCAAACTGGAACATCATTAGTTGTTAAGGTCCAACTTGACCTTACTAGAGACTGTGAACGCCCGGGCCGGATTCGGGCAGCCCGCCACAGTGGGCTGCAGATTTATTTTGCCAGGCCCAACCGTGCCTTGTATACCTACGGGGTAGGCGTCGCAGTCGGCATAGATGGCTTCACATTCAGTTTGGAGGTTCCGCGCATCGCTTTCCGCAGCGGCATTGTTGGCGCTGACTTTGTAAGCCGCGAATTGGGGGATGGCGATCGCCGCTAAAATACCGATGATGGCGATAACGATCATCAATTCGATCAAGGTAAAACCCTTATGGTTCTTGACTTTTGTCATCATTGTTAGTCCTCCTGAATTCTTTTGTTAAGTTCATTGTCTAACATTCTTGGCAAGAATTACCAGGCTGTTATCACCCCCCCCTTATCATTGATGTAGATAACTCAAAAAACTGTTCGGCTGACAGAAACCTAATTTTTTGACTTTTTCTTTGACTTTTATAGTGCAGGAAGTGTGCCATCATCAGGTAAGTTCGCCGGAAAAACAAACCTGGGTAAATTTCTCGTTAGAACATCCTGTTAGATTAATGAAGGAACCGTTGAACCCCAGTCTGTCCACCCGCCCTTATGCGCTTGGGACAAAAAACGGAAGCTCGTTGACAAAATTTGTCACCCACTCGGGTGTTCCATGGAAAATGACCAATATCTCCTCTCTGGCCGGAATCGAGAAATCTCTTAGTGGTCTATCTCTCATTTGGTCGATGGCCATTGGGATTTGCAGACAGGGGCTTTTGTTTACAAAAAGTTCAACCAACCTACCGCCGGTTGAGCTGAGGTGGCAGGTTGGTTGAAGGCTGATCTTGGTTTATGTTTGACAAAACTCGCCGCCACCAACGGGAGGCGGTTAATCGGTGGAGCTTAACGAGGTGACGTCCATTCGGTTACATGGCCATGTTCTTGGACAGTTGGAATTCCGAGTCGGGTCGGGGCAAGTTGGAGCATCATTTAGTTATTAAGAATTATTTTGACGCCTTTAGATAATCGGCAGATCCGAACGGGCGAGGGACAAGTTCCCCCAAGCGTTGACAAGGTTATGGTAGCCGGCCCGATGGTCTCTGGAACTGCATTTGGGTAAGAGTCACAATCCGTATAGATGGCTTCACATTCAGACTGCAGGTTCCGCACGTCGCTTTCTGAGGTGGCATTGTTGGCACTGACTTTGTAAGCCGCGAATTGGGGGATGGCGATCCCCGCTAAAATACCGATGATGGCGATAACCATCATCAATTCGACCAAAGTAAAACCTTTATGGTTCATGATTTTTGTCCTCATTGTTGGTCCTCCTGAAATCGATTCTTAAAGGTACTTGGCTAAATATATTGCCAACAATTACCGGACCTTGATCATCCCTCTCGGTCTTCGCCGTGCATATCTCCACAAGTGTCCGGCTGACAAAAATCTTTTTTTACTATTCAGAATGCAGGAAGTGTGCCAACATCAGGTCAACGGTGGGAAAACGCAAACCGGAATAAGCTAGTTGTTAGAACATGTTAATTAACCTGAGTTCGACGAGTTCTTTTATCAAGTATCAGAAATGTAACCGCAGATTTCTCAGATTAACGCAGATGGAATAGCCCACGGACATGTTTTGGCCCAAATCTGCGCTGATCGGTGCAATCTGCGGATTCGATCATAGCCCTTGAGGCTAATCGCATGGCGTGCTCCTAGCATACTCGTCAAACTCAGGATAATTAGATGAACGAAGGAACTGTTGGACCACGGTTCCCCCGCCCGCGTCCATGCGCTTTGAGCAAGAATAGGAAATTATCTGACAAAATTTGTCACCCGCGGGGCCATCCTTTAAAGATGACCGACAATCCTTCTCCGAGGCCGGGTTGGCCAAACAAATAACAGCCTATTATAATTGCATGAAAAAGCACAACGCGGCTGCGTCAGGCGGACTCTTGTTGCGCATTACCAGCGAGGGGAGGTCTGGTGACGGGAGTTGGCCAACTTCAGGTTGGATCAACTGAGGAAAAGGAATTTTGGTGTGGTAAATTACTGGATGTGGGCTGGGGCACCGGGGTATTTACTGATGAGGTCCGGAAGTGCGGGCTCCCGGTCCAAAGGACGGATATTTTCTCCACTCTGGCCGAAAATGGACAGTATCATTACGGCCTGGATATTCAGGACGAAGACGCGGCGACCATGTCTCCCGAAAAAGGCAATAGGGGAAACGCGTCTCCCTGGTCAAGGCACTAAATGAGCAAATTCCGGATGAATCAAAATCAGGTCTCCGAATTAATCATGTCCTGGAGTTCGGTGTAATGCCGGGAATTGGGATCGGTTTCCTTGATGACCTCCAGGCATTTCTGAGCCCACTCCTTATCTCCATTCTTCAGGCTGATTTTGCCGGCCAGGAAGAAGTGCTGGACGGCCGCGAAGGAGTCACCGCTCTTGCGGTAGCACATAGCCAGGTTAAAGTGTGCTTTGACGTATTCCGGCTGGGCCGCAATGGCTGCCTTATAGGATTCGATGGCCTGATCCAGGACTCCGGTTTGCATGTAAATGTTGCCCAGGTTGATCAATGCCCCCGGTGAATCTCGTTTGATTTCTAAAACTTTTCTAAAACATGAAGCCGCCTTCTGATACTGCTGCATCAGCAAATAGGTGGTGCCCATGTTTTGATAAGCCCGCCAGAAACTCGGTTTGTATTTGACCGCTTCTTCATATTCCTCAATGGCTTTTTGAAGTTCTCCCCGGCCGCCGAAGGCCACCCCCAATTCAAAGTGAGCCTCGGGATAATCGGGGTTGTATTTGAACACCCGTTGCATGTATTCGACACCCTTGTCAAAGTCATCCTTTTCGGAAAAGTAGATGAGAGCCAGAATATAGTAGGCCATGGAGAAATTAGGTTTATATTTGATGGCGGCCTCCAACTGCTCTTTGGCCGGTTTACTCATATTATTTTGCGCGTAGAGGTAACCCAAAGCGAAGTGGGCCTCGGCCAGGTCCGGTTTCACAGAGATAGCCTTTTTATATGCAGCTTCCTCTCGATTCGGCATTCCCTTAACTGCATAGATTAGTCCCATAACTAGCTGACGGTGGGCCGGGGAATCATCGGCAGCGGCGGCGGGAATCGTTAAACCGGCCAAAAAAGCCGCACAACAAATCAGCATGATGTGATGTCTTGTGTGTATTCGGAGAGAGCTCATTTTTGCCGGGTTTCCAGTTCTGTCAAGAGGACCTTCAATTTGTTGTTTCCAGGATCGTTTTCATTGGCCCTTCGTAAATACTCCACCGCCCTCGGATGATCACGGAGGAGGTAGTAATTGATTCCCAGACTTGTCTCCAACAAAGCCGCCTGAGCCGAGTCCTTGGGCTTCAATTGCAGTAATTCTGCGTTTGATTGCTTATAGTTATTCATCAAGAAGTAAACCTCGGCCAGTTGCATGTGGGCTTCGAAAAAGTCACGCCGAAGAGAGATGGACTTACGAAACGCGGCTATGGCCTTAGGAAAATTATTTGCCCCGGTCGCCGCCCGGCCTAATTCATAATACAGGTTTGGATCGTTGGGTTCCTTCTGTAACATGGACTCCAGGGTATTGACGGCTTCTTGAAAGCGGCTGGTTCGTTGGGCCGGATCCAGGGTCAGGGCTTGACTATTGGTGGCGCCGATTGTAGCTTTAGCTTGTTCCAAGGCATACTTCTCTTTGTCTTGGGGATGGCTGGAGAACCACTGCTGGAATTTTTTTTCGGCCACGGCAAAGTCTTCGGCCTTTAGAGCAGCTAGTGCAGAATCCGGCTTAATTGTGTCTATTTTGGCCGTGAGTGCCGTTGCCTTCTGGGTTTTAGGCATAGCCGCGGAGGTGGAAGGCCGGGGCGCCGCCTTGTGGTCTTTGGTCGGGACCGGCCCTTTGCTAATGGGGCCGAACAGGTAGGCCACGGCCAGGATAAGCAGGACCCCCATCAACACCAGGACCCGTCGGCTGATCGGCAGCTTATCTCCACTACTTTCCTCTGTTACTATAACCACCCGAGTTGTGGCCATGTCCGAGTCGCCGGTTCCAGTCTGTAGAGCCTGGTGGGTGACCGTTTTGTTCATCTTCGGAGCGACGAACTTTTCGTATTTTGAAACCGTTTCCAGTTCCGCTCGAATGGCGTTCTCTTCCTGCTCGATCTCCGGGCCGTACATCCCGTGAATATATTCCCGCAGAGTCAAAGTAGAAGGCGGGGTGGCCTGCTGGGCGGAAAAGAGATAAGCCTCGATTGCTTTTTGCATGGCCTCGGCGTTTTGAAAGCGTTCTTCCCGATCTCGGGCCAGGGCCTTAAAAATAACGGCCTCCAAGGGCTTGTCGATGTCGTGGTTCAATCTCGAGGGCGGGTAGACGGCACACTTACGAACTTTTTCTAAAACTTCGACCTCTGAGCCACCATAGAACAATCTCCTTTGGGTCAAGAGTTCGTACATCACGATCCCCAAAGAGAAGATGTCGGACCGATGATCCAACGGTTTGCCCATGGCCTGCTCCGGGGACATATAAGCCAGCTTTCCCTTAATCAGCCCCGCCTGAGTTTGATTGCTTCTTGAGGCCGCTTTGGCGATGCCGAAGTCTCCCAGCTTGACATCTCCCTCGTTGGAGATCAAGATGTTTTGAGGGCTGATGTCCCGGTGGACGATGTTTAGTGGTTTGTTCTGGCGGTCTTTCTTGAAGTGGGCATACTGCAGGGCGCGGCAAACCTGGCTTATGATGAACAGAATATTGGACGTGCCCAGACGGGCTTTGTTTTGGATGCCGGTCTTGGCAATGCTCCAAAGATCATGTCCAAGGATAAACTCCATGGCAATGAAATAGGTTCCGCCCACCTTGCCCATGTCATAAATCTGAACAATAT
>JADFXK010000118.1 GCA_015233625.1 Deltaproteobacteria bacterium
CCACGACAACCTCGAGGAGTTGGCCAGGTACGCCGGCATACCGATCATCAACGGCCTGTCCGACCTCTACCATCCTTGCCAGGTCCTGACCGACATGTTTACCATTATCGAACACAAGGGAAACCTGTCGGACATTAAAGTGGCCTGGGTCGGGGACGGAAACAATATGGCTCATTCCTGGATCACCGCCGCGGCGCATTACGGGTTCGAGCTGTGGCTGGCCTGTCCCCCAGGGTTTGAACCGCGGCCGGATATCTTGAAGCAAGCCAGAGCCCGGTCAAAGCATAGAATTGAGTTGGTCACCGACCCTCAAAAAGCGGTGGCCGGGGCCGCGGCCATAAACACGGACGTCTGGGTGAGCATGGGCCAAAAAGACGAAGCCGGTGAAAAAATCAAGTTATTTGAACCATACCAGATCAATGCTCAGTTACTGGCCCAAGCCGAATCAGGAGCCATAGTCCTGCATTGCCTCCCGGCCTATCGCGGCCAGGAAATCACCGACGAGGTGATGGATGGTCCCCAGTCGGTGGTCTTCCAGCAATCCACCAACCGGATGCATCTCCAGAAGGCTTTGCTGGAAAAGCTGCTGGTTGGGGGGGAATGATCCGGTGGGATGGAAGGGTGTCTCGGCAGCCAGGTAATGGTTGTTTCTATGTTGACTTGGCAGAGTTCACATTGCGTGTTCGTGTAACTGGCTTGAAGTACGACAAAGACAGTTCACAGGTGACGCATACCATCGAGAATGCCTTGATTAGCGACGCGCTATGAGCAATAATAAATATCAGCATATGTATTGGAAGGAATTGGTCTAACTTAAGATTGATATCCATTATCTTGAATTATACCTTCTCTCATCGGTGACAACGAGTAAGTGGATAGAAGGCTTTCTCGCAGCGACATCTAGTGTCAGTATCGGCGGATGGCTGATCTGGAAAGAGTATAGTCTTATTTGGGGAGTAATAATTGCAGTTTCGCAGCTATTAAATGCTGTCCAGGACCATCTACCCTACAAAAGCAGGCAGGAGCCGATAGCCGGCTTGCTTCAAGAATTAAACCAGACTCTTCTTTTTGCGGAGGATAATTGGTTTAATGTTTCCGAGGGTCTGTTCTCCAAAGAAGAAATACATACAGCATTAATGAAACTAAAGACCGAAAAGACAAATAGCTCCACCAAGTACTTGAAGAATTCCATTTTGCCGTTTAAGAAAAAATTTCAGATCCAGGCGGTGCAACAAGCGAAAGTATATTTTGCCGCCTATGACCTTGACGAGAACCTTGAGTAGTTAATCTGGTCAGATAGCTCTCCGGCCAAGGATGGTCTCCCCGGACGGCTTAGTGCTCCAACATATCATCAGAAGGAGGGATACTATGCGATCAACGAAAAATGAAAAGCCGGATGGCCGGTTCGAGAAGCCGGTTAGTATTAGTTACGGCCTGCCTCCTGTTGATACTACTTCTTACATCCCGATGCCAAAGGTGAAACCGCCGAAATGTGTAATTAGGCTGGACGACGAGGTGAAGATGGATGACCAGCTTCCTCAGTGGTCCATGAAAAATGAACTGCACTCTTCATTAGCTCGCCTAAAACCGAAACCATCAAAAAAACCACACAAAAGGAAATACCGTGTCCCGTAAAATCAAAAAAGTCGTGTTGGCCTATTCCGGCGGATTGGATACGTCGGTTATCTTAAAATGGATAAAGGAAGAATACCAATGTCAGGTTATCGCCTTTGCGGCCGATCTGGGCCAGGGGGATGATCTGAAGGAGGTTGAACAAAAGGCCTACGCCACCGGGGCCGACAAGGTCTATATTTCCGACCTGAAGGAAGAGTTTGTCCGAGACTATGTTTACCCGGCCGTGATGGCCAACGCTGTTTACGAGGCCGGATATCTACTGGGGACTTCCCTGGCCCGGCCGTTGATCGCCCAAAAACAGGTGGCCATCGCTGAAGCTGAAGGAGCGGACGCAGTGGCCCATGGCGCTACAGGCAAGGGGAATGATCAGGTTCGATTTGAGCTGACTTACATGGCCTTAAACCCCCATCTGGCCATTATCGCGCCCTGGCGGGATTGGTCTTTCAATTCTCGGGCCGATCTTATCCAATATGCTGAGACCCATGGTATTCCCGTCCCGGTGACCAAGGAGAAACCTTATAGTTCCGATGCTAATTTGTTTCATATTAGTTTTGAAGGCGGGATATTGGAAGACCCGGACAACGAACCGGTTGAAGACATGTTCGTGATGAGTGTTTCTCCAGAGAAGGCGCCGGATAAGCCGACCTACGTGGAGATTGGCTTTGAGTCGGGAATCCCGGTCGCGGTGGATGGCCGGGTCATGCCTCCCGCTTTGCTCCTGGCTCATCTTAACGAATTAGGCGGGGCAAATGGGATCGGCCGGGTCGATGTGGTGGAAAATCGCTATGTGGGAATGAAATCCCGCGGTGTTTACGAGACTCCGGGCGGCACCATCCTCCAGGCGGCTCATCGGGCGGTGGAGTCCATCACCATGGACCGGGAGGTTATGCGCCTGAGAGATTCTATGAGCGTCAAGTTCGCCGAGTTGATCTATTACGGGTATTGGTTCACCCCGGAAATGCGGGTAATGCGCCGGATGCTGGACGAATCCCAGGTCAATGTCACCGGCACCGCCAGAATAAAACTTTATAAAGGTAATTGTACCGTGGTCGGGCGCCGTTCCCCCAGGTCCCTTTATTCAGCCGATTATGCCACCTTTGAAAAGGATACGGTTTATCGTCAGAAAGACGCTGAAGGTTTTATCCGCTTAAACGGTCTCAGGCTAAAAATTAACCGTCTGATCCGGCCGGAATAAGCGGCCTATTTGTCGATACGGAGTAAAAACGGGAGCAGAGACATCTATGACAAACAAACTCTGGGCCGGCCGGTTTTCGGAGCGGACAGACAAGCTGGTGGAGGAGTTTACCGCGTCCATTGGTTTTGACGCCAGACTGCTGGAGTACGATATCGCCGGCAGCATCGCCCATGTCAGAATGCTGGCCAAACAAGGGATTATTTCCGGTGACGACGGCGTGACCATTATGGGCGCCCTGGGTGTAATCAGACGGAAAATCGAGCGGGGCGGCATTGAACTCGGCGTGGAATACGAAGATATTCACATGCTGATCGAAAAAATGCTGGTGGAAGAAGTGGGTGAATTGGGCGAGAAAATGCACACCGCCCGCAGTCGGAATGATCAAATCGCCTTGGATATCAGGCTGTTCCTCAGGGACAAGACTAAAGAGATAATCCGGTTACTGTTCGAACTCAGCCGGGCCATGGTCCTCCAGGCTCATAAGAATATAGACGTGATCATGCCGGGGTACACCCATCTGCAACGGGCCCAACCCGTTTTGTTCGCCCATCATCTCCTGGCCTATTACGAGATGTATAAACGGGATCGGGAACGGCTGGAAGATTGCCAGAAGCGGATTAATGTCATGCCTTTAGGCAGTGCGGCCCTGGCCGGAACGTCGTTTCCCATCGACATGGAGTACGTGGCCGAATTGCTGGAGTTCCCCAAAATAGTGGCCAACAGCATGGACGGGGTAAGTGATCGGGACTTTGTCATCGAGTTTTTGTCCGCCGCGGCCCTGATCATGATGCACTTGAGCCGACTGGCCGAAGAGATGATCCTCTGGTCCACCTATGAGTTTGGATTTATTGAACTGTCAGATGCCTATACCACCGGTTCCAGTATTATGCCTCAGAAGAAGAATTCCGACGTAGCCGAGTTGACCAGGGGCAAATGCGGTCGGGTTTACGGCAGCTTGATCGCCCTCTTGACCACCATGAAGGGATTGCCCCTGACCTATAACCGGGACCTCCAGGAAGATAAGGAACCCTTGTTCGACGCGGTGGATACCTTGACGGCCACGATCAAGGTCAATTGTGGTTTGATGGCCAATATTAAAGTAAACGCCCAGCGGATGCGGGAAACCGCCCAGATTGGGCACCTGACCGCCACCGACATGGCCGATTATCTGGTCCGGAAGGGGATGACTTTCCGCCGGGCCCACAGTGTTACCGGCAGCGCGGTCAAATACGCCATTCAACAAGGCAAAGAAATCGCTGAATTGACCCTGGAGGAAATGAAGAAGTTTTCGGAAATGATTGAGGAAGACGTCTTTAATTATATTAGCCTGGAGAGATCTGTGACGATCCGGACTTCTCCGGGAGGCACGGCCCCGATCAGGGTGAAGGAGGCCCTGGCCAAGGCCGCCGCGGAATTGAACCTGGATCTGTCACGGCCGGCGGACTGCAGCCAGCCAACGGGAGAGCAGTCGGTATGACCATCCGGCATCGCCTGAGCCGGTTTTGGCCGGTAAATCTTTTGATGGTTGTGGCCATCACCACCCTGATGGGCTTCGGTACATCCGGATGTGGGTTGAAGACGCAGCCGGCCTTTACCCGGATCGTGGCTCCCAAGGCGGTCACTGATCTTAGGGCCAACCCGGTTCAGGGTGAAGTGATTTTGAGATGGACCCCGCCCGGCGGAACCGGGGAACCGGGCGCCAAAGAGGCCAAGGAGTCAGTACCCGTATCCAAGTACAGGTTGTATCGCCGCCAAATTCTGGTGGCCGACAAAGATTGCTCAACTTGTCCCGCCCGCTTCAACCTGTCCCGGGAGTTGTATCCGGAACCAGCCGGACCGTTGAAACTCGATAGCGGACAATGGTCTTATGTCGATCGGGATGTGACGCCCGGATACAAGTATCTGTATCTCATCTATGCTGTGAGTCCAACCGATGAGTCCAGCGGCCCGTCCAACGCGGCCATGGCTGAAATTCGGTGACCAAATTGAGGATGCCTGACGACCATGGATCACTTTCAATATCGCGATAACCGACTTTACGCCGAAGATGTGCCGGTAGAAAAAATCGCCGCAGAAGTGGGCACACCGGTCTATATTTATAGCCACGCCACCTTAATGCGCCATTTCCTAACATTTGATCGCGCCTTTAACCAGGTGGACCATTTGACTTGTTTTTCGGTTAAGTCCAATTCCAACCTGGCGTTATTGTCTCTTTTCTCTACGCTTGGCGGCGGCATGGATATTGTTTCCGGGGGCGAACTCTATCGGGCCCTCAAATCCGGGGTGCCCCCGCGGCGGATTGTTTACTCCGGCGTGGGAAAAACTGTGGCTGAAATAGATTTGGCCCTGAAGACCGGCATTCTCATGTTTAACATTGAGTCTCCCCAGGAACTCGAGATGCTGTCTCAACGGGCGCAGGCCCTCGATGTAGTCGCGCCCATTGCCTTGCGGGTCAATCCTGATGTGGATCCCAAAACGCACCCCTACATTTCTACTGGATTGAAGATGAACAAATTCGGGATCAACATCGAAAAATCCAGGCAGGAATATATCAGGGCGGCTAAAATGCCCGGAATCAAAGTGATCGGCGTGGATTTTCATATCGGTTCGCAATTGACCAGCCTGGAACCGTTCATGGAAGCCCTGGTCCGGATTAGATATCTGATCAGCGTCTTGCGGGCAGAGGGTTTATCCATCCAATATCTGGATATCGGCGGCGGGTTGGGCATTACCTATAACCTGGAGGAGCCACCGCATCCCGATGATTATGCCCAGGCCATCATAGTTGGCACCGAGGACCTGGGGGTCACCCTGATTATGGAGCCGGGTCGAGTCATTGTGGGCAACGCCGGGATCCTGGTCACTCGGGTCCTCTATATAAAGCGAGGGGAAGCGAAGAATTTCATTATCGTCGATGCCGGGATGAACGACCTGATTCGGCCGAGCATTTATAATTCCTTTCATACTATTCGGGCCGTGGACCAACCCGAGTCCGGAACGATGATCGCGGATGTGGTCGGGCCTATTTGTGAATCCGGCGATTTCTTTGCCAAAGACCGGGAGGTTCCGGTAGTCTCGCCGGGACAATTACTCTCGATCATGAGCGCCGGGGCCTACGGGTTTAGCATGTCCTCCAATTATAACTCCCGCCCCAGGGCCGCGGAGGTGATGACCCACGGGGCTGAATACCGCGTCATCCGGGAAAGGGAGTCTTATGATGATCTGACCCGCCTGGAAACCGTTCCCAACTGGGTCGAGTAATAACCGTTGGTTGTTGCTTGTTGCACGTTGCTGGTTACATGTTACTGGTTAGGAGTCATAATCAATGCCAGTGGCGCGTGACGTTTCGGAGTTTAAGTAGGTGGCTGAATCCGATCACAGGGCAAAAAAAATTGGAAACATATCTCCTTAGAGTATTTTGAAACTTATGACCCTGGATATACGATTTCTCATTTTTCCTTGCTTTCAACGAGTAACATGCAACATGTAACGAGTAACATGCAACCGGTAACGAGTTGTGAGGGCACATGGATCCTGCAATCATCGATAACCTTGAATTTTACAAAATGAGTGGAAGCGGTAATGACTTTATCCTGATCGACAATCGGTCCGGGATAATCGGTAACGACATCGCCCCGGCTCTGGCCCAGGCAGTGTGCCGTCGGGGTGTCTCCGTCGGTGCGGACGGGTTGATCTTAGTCGAAAACTCGACCAGAGCTGATTTCAAATGGGATTTTCTCAACTCTGATGGCAGTCGGGCTGAGATGTGCGGCAATGGCGGCCGATGCGCCGCCAGGTTTGCGATACTTAAAGGACTGGCCGGGTCAAAGTTGACTTTTGAGACTCTGGCCGGCCTTATCCAGGCTGAGGTAAACGGCGGCCTGGTGACTCTGACCTTGCCTCCGCCCGGCGCAGCCAGACTGGATTTCCCCGTGTCTACCGCGGAAGGGATGTTGACCGTTTCGTTTATCAATACCGGGGTGCCCCATGCCATCATCCTGGTGTCCGATATTAATGCGGCTAAAGTCAAAGAAACGGGTCGGGAGATCCGCTTTCACCAAGATTTCGCCCCGGCCGGGACCAATGTGAACTTTGTCTCGGTGCTGGACCCCCATCATATCCGGGTGCGAACTTATGAGCGGGGGGTGGAGGATGAAACTCTGGCCTGCGGGACTGGATCAACGGCCTCAGCCTTGATCACCGGTCTCAAAGGCCTGGTCAAGTCGCCGGTGGCGGTGACCACGACCGGGGGAGAAATCCTGACCGTTCACTTCACCATCGACGGAAGCACGGTGACTGATCTGAAACTGACCGGTAGCGCTCGGGTCGATTATGAGGGTAAGTTCACTCGTGAAACAGTTTTTGCCCCCTGATGGCCGGTGACGGACGCAAAAATATAAATACGAACAGCACAGCCTACAGCGTTCACAGAAAACACGAAACAGCGTTGTGCTGTTTTTTTGGAGGATATTATGATTAGCGGCGCCATGGTGGCCATTGTGACACCATTTAACAATGGGCAGCTCGATGAGGATGCCCTGCGGGCCTTGATCGAGTTTCAACTTGAAAACGGGACCCATGCCATTATTCCCTGTGGGACCACCGGTGAATCGGCGACCCTCTCCCATGCCGAGCACAAAAGAGTGGTGGAAATCACCATTGAACAGGTCAAAGGGCGGATTCCGGTCATAGCCGGGACCGGCTCCAATAATACGGCCGAGGCCCTGGAATTGACTCGACACGCCAAAGCTGCGAAAGCTGATGCAGCCCTGATGATCACCCCGTATTACAACAAACCCAGCCAGGATGGCCTGTACCACCACTTCAAAAAAGTGGCCACGGAAGTGCCTATCCCCATTGTCCTTTACAATGTCCCCGGACGGACCGGGGTGAACATGCTCCCGGAGACGGTGGCCCGCTTAGCCGAGATTGACAATATCCAGGGGATTAAAGAAGCCTCCGGAGATATGGCCCAGATTGCTGAAGTCATTCGGGTTTGTGCCGGAAAGCTGAATGTCGTGTCCGGCGATGATTTTATCACGTTGCCGGTGTTGGCGGCCGGAGGGACCGGAATAATCTCCGTGGTCTCCAATGTGAACCCCAAATTGATTTCCTGTATGGTGGATGCCTTTAATCGAGGCGATTTGGCCACGGCCAGGGAATTCTATCTTAAATCTCTGCCGTTGTGCCGGGCCATGTTTTTAGAGACCAATCCGGTGCCGGCCAAAACAGCCCTGGCCCTCATGGGCAAGATCAGCATGGAAGTCAGGCTGCCGCTGTGGTCCATGACCTCGGCCAACCAGGAGAAACTAACAGGCTGTTTAAGGGAATATCAGTTGCTCTAAGATCATCTTTTGAAACCATGAACTCATCGAGACGTGCCCCCCCGGCGCGTCTTCGAGTCTAATCCCTAAGAAAATCTTTTACCGGCTCAAGTTTGAGAGTGGCTGGTGATCAGGAGGCTGATATGGTGAACGTTATTTTAGCCGGGCCGTGTGGTCGGATGGGTGTTCGAATTGCCACCTTGTTACTCGAAGAACATGATATTAAGCTCACCGCGGCGTTTGAAAAGGCCGATCATCCGGCTGTGGGCGAGGACCTGGGAGACAAGTTGGCTCTCTCGCAGTACTGGCAGATGATTATCTCCGGTGATCTAACTAAGGTAATCGACCAGGGAGATGTGATTATCGACTTCACCCATCACACCGCTTCCCTGGAGAATTTGCGGATAGCCGCGGCCGCCGGCAAGCCTATGGTCATCGGCACCACCGGGTTCACTGAAGCAGAAAAGGCCGAAGCCGCCCAGTTGGCCACCCGGACTAAGGTGGTTCTGGCGCCCAATATGAGCGTCGGGGTCAACCTGATGTTTAAACTGGTGGCGGATATGGCCGCTATCTTGGATGACAGTTATGACGCCGAGATTGTGGAGATTCATCACCGGTTGAAAAAGGACGCGCCCAGCGGTACGGCGATGAAACTGGCCGAGGTCCTGGCTGAAGCCAGGCAGGTGCGGCTGGCCGACAATGCCGTGTATCATCGCCAGGGAATGACCGGGGAACGTCCTGTGGGGAAAATTGGCATCCAAACCCTGCGGGCGGGGGATGTCACCGGGGAGCACACTGTCATCTTCGGCACCACTGGAGAACGCCTGGAAATCACCCATAAGGCCCACAACCGGGACAATTTCGCCAAAGGGGCCATCAGGGCCGCCAAATGGATCGTGAACCAACCCCATGGCCTGTACGACATGATGGACGTGCTTAATTTGAGATAATCAACCCAGGTACATCATAGATTTTCCGTCAAATACCTCCAGTTCAATCGAATCTATCTTGCGAAAGGAGTGCTCATGAGACACGTTAATCTATTCTTATCCATCGGGTGTCTGGTTCTATTGATAATTTCCCCCGGCTTCAGCCAAACCGAGTCAGACGTCTCGACAAACGACTCGTCGGGCAGAGCACTGGTCAGCAAGGGTCGGGTGACGGCTTTCAGAGCCGCCTTAGACGCCGACAATCTCAAAGTTTACGAAGGACATCTGATCGCCCCGCCGGTATTTGATTTGGCCTGCCAGGGGATGATTGCCTCATGCAATGCTAACAACTCTTCAAGTCCATACATGGTCGCTAGTGTGCCGGCCATCGGTTATACGACTAATGAAAATCCGCCGTTAAGTTTTTACATGCGCCCCGATGAGGCTATAGTCATCATTGGCCGAACTCCGCCCCCGGCCTCTTATTTCAGTTTTCGGAGCTTCGTTTTCAACCGCTGGGTGGCCCAAGAAAATATCCGCCGCAAGATGTTCAACAGTCTCGGTGACCCCCACAACATGCTCACCCTCAAGACTACAGGTGACCAGACTGGAAACCTCTATGATCAGGGTTACGTCCTGATCTCCGTGGCCGACAAGGGAACCGAGGACCGAATCCGTAAGGCTCTTAAAAGCGCCGGCATCCCGGACAGCATAATAAATATCGACGTGATTTCACCAAATATCACTAAGTTGAGTTCCACTATAGATACCCTCAAGGATGATTCACTGATAATCGTTCAACGCGTGGCTCTGTGGCAGTACGGCTATGAGCAAGCCGGACAGGATTACCTCAAAAACCCACCTGTGAGCGTGTTCCGCGTGGCACCGGATCCGCCAACCGACAAATCAAATTATAACCCTCTGCCGGTAGAGAAGCTTCGCCCTCGCGGTACCGGTCTAACGGAATTTGATCTGACCCCGGAGGTGGAAACCCTGCGCCAGGCCATCCTGCTCAAGAATCCGACCATGAGCGCCGACGAACTTAAGCCGGCCATCATGCTGGAGGAGAGCTTAGACGCTTTCCAGCGGAATGTGGATACCTTAGGTGAGAGTCGGGACACTGTTTATCTGCGGAATGAAGGAAATTTCAACCTGGCCGATGACGAATTCCTGATCATCTACGGGGTCAACCATGAAGCCGCCGGCAAGGCCACATACTCTAACTTCTCTGTCTACGACGCGTGTAAGGCTTGTGGGGTCGCAGGTGAGAATAGCCGCACCCTGGCCGGGAGCGCCTCAAACTACTTCTCCGGCGCCTCCAATATACCGCCCCATGTAGACCAACTCTATGCCTGGAAAGTGGCCCGAGATTGCAAGGGCGACGTCCATTGCACTACGGTCCCGACCGGAAGTTGTCCCTCAGCCATTGAGAAGAGCGGCCAAATGTTCGTCGGGTTCAGAGCTTACGTGGAGCCCTCTACTAAGATTGGACCGGCCTACACGGAGATTATTTTCGACCGAGTAATTCGGTTCAGCCCGGTAAGGCCGGTGATCACTAGCATTGCGGTGGCTTCTAAACCGTTCGTCCCGACTGATCCCATTCCGTCCTTTCCGGACGGCACTCCGGTTAACATTTCATTCCACCTAGCCGGCGTCGACCTCTCCA
>JADFXK010000119.1:0-445 GCA_015233625.1 Deltaproteobacteria bacterium
AGTATGGTCCGCCTGGAGGTTGAACCTCATTGCGACGGTTGCCATGTTTGCGAGGCCAATTGCCCTATGGATCTAAATGTATCTCTTGATTTTGACTCGAAAGATTGCATCCGGTGTCTGGAATGCACCCGGTGCGGTCACGTGTCGCTGGTCACCCCGTTTTCGTCGAGGAAGATTCCATGAGCGAAGACTTTGACGGAGAATACAACCTGCCGCTGAGTGCTCAAATGACCTGGGTATTAGTTGGGATTATCGCATTAGTGGTCCTGGTGATCCTGCTGGCTGTGTTCAATCACGACAAAGCCAAGCCCAAACTATCCTCGGACAAGGCCGTGGCGGTCATTCAAGCGTTGACCGTGCGGGAGTGGAAACCTGGGATGGGACCACAGCCGTGGATTTATCACCCGGCCGCCTTTAAGGAACCGGTATGGCGTCCTCTGCCGCC
>JADFXK010000119.1:505-10708 GCA_015233625.1 Deltaproteobacteria bacterium
GCACCGGACCCTATACCAAAATGACCCTGAATAAAATAGTGAGATGAACAGGTGGGTAAGACACTTATAACCATTATTATTACGGCGGTGGCGGTTCTGTTCGGCCTTCAGAACTTTGATCATGTCCCGATCTATGGCCTGTGGGGAAAACCCATTGCTATCCGAATGACCTACCTGGTCGCCACAGCCGGAGTCTTCGGATACCTGATCAGGCATTTTGTCGGTATTAGAAGAGAAGAAAAGCTCAGAAAACAGTTGCGGATGGTTTTGAACCATAAAGGCAACACCATCCGGAAAAAGGTCACCTTGTTTGATGAAGAGGAAGCATAGCCGACGATTATGCAAGACAAAAAATGCGAAAGATGTGGGACACGGGTCGCCTGGGCGGGCATCGGAACGAACCTGCTCCTGGTCTCACTGAAAATATTGGTCGGATTGGTCAGCGGGAGCTGGGCCTGCATCGCCGATAGTCTTCATTCGGCCGCAAATCTTATCTCGGCTGTGGCCATACTGGTTAGCCACAATGTCAGCAAACGGCCAACCACCAATGAGTTTCCCTTTGGATATGGGAAAGCGGAGTTTCTCGCAGCGGCACTAACCAGCCTCTTTGTCTTGGCCGGGGCCATTGCGATATTAATTGTCTCCATTGAGCACTTAGTCAAGGTGCCGACCGGTCCGCCCCATCTCTCTGCTCTGCTTATGGGATTGGTCTCCATCGGAGCTAATGAGATACTTTTTCGGTTTATGCAGTGTGCCGGGACCGAGTTAAAGAGCCAGACCATTATGGCCAATGCCTGGGCTAACCGGGCCAACTCCTTTTCTTCCGTGGCGGTGATCATAGGCGTTTTGGGCGCCCAGTTGGGCTTTTACCGCCTCGATCCCATTGCCGCCCTGCTTGTGGTGGCGGTCATCGTCAGGGTTAGCTTCAAAATTCTTTATGAGTCAGTTAAGGCTGTTATGGATTATTCGGCGAATGACGATTATGGCCTGGAGATTCAGGAAATTGTAGAAAGAATGTCCGACGTCGAGGGAGTTGCAGAACTAAGGACACGTCTCGTTGGCCGGAAGATCTGGGTGGAATTGGATATTTTTATTGACCCCCGGAAGACTATCAGTGAAGGTCAAGAGATTGCCCGACAGGTTAAAAAGACGTTGCTGGGGGCGAACAAAGACTTAGAAAGAGTCTGGGTCCAGTTCAAGCCGGCAGAAATCAACGGGTAAGGGGAGTAAGATAATGAAAAAGAAGTCAAGGTGCGATAGGTGTCAATACCGAGGCTATAGCCAGAACTTCTGTAAACTCCATATGAGGAAGGCGGCCGGGGAAGAAGAAGCGTGCCGGATAGTGGATCCCCATAGCCATCTGGGTCGGAAAGCGGCCATTGGAGCCGGGATTGGCGCCGTGGTCACCCTGGCCGGTCTGGCGGCGTTTCCGTTGTTGGGCCTAAAGGCGATCCTGGGTCATGCCCTGGCCGTTAAGGCCTTTACCGGCGGCAGCTTGGCCGGGGTAGGATTCAATGTGGGCCGCAATGCCAAGGAAAAAGAGAGGCCTGAAACCAAGCCAACGAAGAAAAGACTTATCTTGGTCCCAACATATTTGAAGGAGTGATGACGTGGAAGAGCAACTCGAGACCTACGAAGAAGCCAAGAAATCCATCCGCTCGAAAAAAGGAAAAAGAAAAGTGGCCAACAAAGACGCTGATGATTTTGATCTTGACCTGTTTGATGAAGTCAGGCCCAAGGTTGGTATGTCCGATTATGTTGATGTCGGCAGCAAGCTGCTCATAGGCGGCGGGCTGGGGCTATTGGCCGGCGTGGCATCCATCGCGGTGGTGGCCAGTGCCGCCGAGATAGTTCTGGCCGGGGCGGTGACCAAGATTGCCGGCGTGGTCGGTGGGGCCATTGGTTTGTCCTGGGGCGTGAAGAAGATCCAAAAGAAAAAGATGTTGAAGAAAGAGGTTTTCTAATCGAGGGAGGAACGATGGGTGACTCTGTGGATTGTCGCCAGTGTCAAACCCGGATGGAGGTGACCCAGGTCAAGAAATATTCGGGTAAGTGGCCATATATATTAATAGGATTAGGTGTCTTTTGCAGCCTCTTTCTCTTGGGACCCATCGTCGGATTTCCCTTGCTGATCGCCGGGATCTACATGGCCACCGCCCGAGAGCAAATCAGTTATTGCCCCAACTGTGGATACTATTTCTGTATCGTAGAAAAAGAGAATATCTCAACTTAACTCGATAGCCCCGGTGATGCAGAGCTGGGTACATTGTCCACAACCGACACAGATATTCGTGTCCACTTCGCAATAGCCGGTAGTAAAAAGGCTTTTCTTGATCACCTTGATCCCTTCCTGGGGACAATTGAGATAGCAAAGCCGACAACAGGCGCATATTTCGGGGTTGATGCGGGCTTTGAAATCTTGCTTTTTTCCCTTTTTGACGGCGCGGTTCCCCTGGGGGTCCAAAACTGCGGCTCTAGGACAGGTGTTAAAACAGGTGCCGCATTCAGTGCACAGGAAAGGATCGATGTCAAAGCGAACTTTGATCTGGCCGGAAATGGCATCAGCCGGGCACTTCTTGGCGCAAGAGCCGCATCCGACACAGTCCTGGCTAATCTGATAGGGCATAATTACCTCATGGTCCTTCTAAGTTCCGGCGGTCGGAGCAAATCCGGTTAATTCCGGCGGCGGTATTCAAACCTGATGAAGCATAAATCCAACCTATGAACATGTCAAGAGGTTCGCAACAAATGAAGAAAGTTCTGTTGGTTGGACTGCCCAATACGGGCAAGAGCCAGGTCTTCAACAACCTCACCGGGGACTACTCGGTGGTGGCCAATTCCCCTCTGACCACGGTGGAGATTAAGAGGACCCGATGTCGGATGGCCGGGCAAGTCTACGAAGTGATTGACGCCCCAGGGCTCCACAGCCTGTATAATCCGTCGGAAGAGGAACTGGCGGTTCGAGGGTTGATTCTGTCAGGGGATATAGATATTCTTGTCCAGTGTATTGATGCCGGCCGGCTCAAGCAATCCCTGACTCTGACCGCTCACTTGCTGACCCTGGGCATCCCCCTGGTCATCTCCTTAAATTCCATGGACGAGATAGCCGTGAAAGGAATCTCGCTTGATTCTGACGCTCTGTCCCGGTTGCTGGGCGTTCCGGTAGTGGCTTCAGTGGCCGTCCAGGGTCAGGGTACGGCTGAACTGAAGGAGGCCATCGGCCGGGCAGAACATGGCGGAGATCCGGTATTAACGCCATTTGGGGAGAAGATAGAAACCTGGCTGGCGGTCATAGGTTCAGAGCTGCCGCCTCAGGCTCCCTTTCAACGGGCCATTTCACTCTTGGTTCTGCTGAATGACCCTTTTATTTTAGATCACGTCAGAACGACGTACGGCCAAACTACGGTTGACGTTTTGCGCCGGCAGGTAAAGCTTATCAGGGGTCCCTTGGGACCTGATGTCAATCGGATGATTAACCGGCAGCGAAGCCGATGGTTGGATCAGGTGGCGGAAGAAGTCACCCGGAAGATCCAACCCCAGTCCAACCGGTTTGCTCAAAATTTTGCTCGACTAAGCCGCCATCCGGTGTTTGGTGTTCCTATTTTGCTTGTAATATTGTATGGTATGTTTTACGTAGTGGTAAACGTCGCGAATGTCATCTCCGAATGGATGACAAACGTTTTGTGGGTCCCAGTGGAGGCCGGGGTCAGCGGGATGATTCCAACAGGTCTTTGGCATGATTTTCTGATCGGGGAATACGGCATCCTATCAATGGGCCTGGCCAATGCCGTACTGACCGTTTTGCCGATATTATCCGTGTTCTTTTTAGTTTTTAATATCATTGAAGACATCGGCTACTTGCCGAATCTATCCGTGCTGACAAAGAGACTTTTAGAAAAACTGGGATTGAGCGGCAGCGCCATTATCCCCCTGATTCTGGGGTTTGGTTGCAAGACGGTGGCCACGTTGTCAACCAAGACACTAAGATCTAAGAAAGAAAAATATATCGCCGTTTATCTGATCGCCTTTGCTATTCCCTGTGCGGCCCAGATGGGTCTGAACATGAGCATTTTGGGGAGAATCGGTCTAAGCGCTTTTGCCATCGTTTTCTCCGTGCTCATAATAGTTGAGATCCTTGCCGGAATGGCCTTGAACAAAATGTTAACCAAACCGGAACAAAGTCTGGCGTTTATCCAAGAACTTACGGCCATCAGGTGGCCCAACCCCAAGGCGGTGTTGAAGAAGACCTATTATCGGCTTTATTGGTTTCTTAAGGAATCACTGCTGGTTTTTATTGGGGCCGCTTTGGCCTTATTTATTATTGACAAACTGGGCATCCTAACCATCACCAAAAGGTTGGTGAGCCCCTTGGTTGAAGGGTTGTTGGGTTTACCGAGCGCTATGACGGATGCCATTCTTCTCTGTTTGGTCAGACACGAAGCTGCGGCGGGAGTGATGATCAACCTGGTGAAGAAAGGTCAACTGGATTACGTACAATGTATCGTGGCCGTCACCGTCACTACCATGGTGGTCCCCTGTTTTGCCAACATAATGGCTATGGCCAAGGAAGTGGGCGGAAAACATACTGTAATGATGATTTTCCTGATCCTAATGAGCACATTTGCCATCGGCGGGGCATTACATTGGACCCTCGTGACCTTGCTTTAAAAGGGCTGCAGGTCGGACTCAAGCGACATGGCCAACTTTGGAGGCAACAGTTGTGAAGATAATATCAGATAGTTGGGATTCCGTTAGCGAAGCCGGAAGATACACCTGCGCCACTATGGAATATGCCGGTCTGCTTTCATTTAATTTGGTCAAGAGAGGCGGGAGAGCCACCCTGGGCCAATTGACCAGGGCAACTCGTCCGGTAGCCACCACCCTGGTCCAACCTTTTGTGTTCATCAAAGAAAAAGCCAAACGCGTTGTCGGCCGAAAGGGCCATCATGAGGAAAGACTGGAACAGGTAGAAGAACGCCTGAATATTGACGAAGACCGATGGGAGAGCCTGGAGGAACGTCTGGCCCGGGTAGAGGAAAGAATGTCTCTATTGGAAAAAAGAGGTTCCGTCCCGACCAAACAATTGCCGGTGGCGCTGAAAGAAAGAAAACTGGATGATCGCCGGCGGGGTGTCCTCCGGGCCATTATGGAATCCAATAAGCTCTTATGGGAACAGGTTGGATAAAAATCGTACCATCCGTTACGGAGAAAATATATAATGGCCACCCCTAAGGTGTTAAATGTAGGAATTGACTTAGGTACCTCACGGAGCGTGATAGCCTGTGACAACGGGATTAGAACGTTTATCGCGAGTTATGTAGGATTTCCCAAGGACGCGGTTTCAAGGAAACTGTTGGGTAAGGAAATTGTCTTTGGAGAAGAGGCTCAACGGCATCGACTGTCCCTGGATCTGTATAAGCCATTTGAAAAAGGTTGTTTAAGGTACTCTGATGCTCCGGAGAAAAATCCGGCAGAATATGACAAGGCCAAGAATGTGGCTAGAGACCTGCTCCGACATTTGATCGCCATGGTCAAAGAAGGCGTTACCGGAGAAGTGATCATTCGGGGAGTGGTGGGCGCCCCGGCCATGGCCAGTATCAAGAACAAAAAAGCTTTGTTGGAAATCGCCGAAGACGTCTTGGATGACGTGATGATCGCCTCGGAGCCTTTCACCGTCGCTTACGGACTTAATATCTTAACCAATGCCCTGATTATTGACATCGGCGCCGGAACCGTTGACTTGTGCCGGATGCATGGAACGATTCCTTCCGAAGAGGATCAAATCACCACCTTCAAGGCCGGAGACTATATTGACCAGGTTTTCCTCAATCTGATCACAGAAAAATTCAAAGAGGCCAACTATACGATTAATATGGTCAAAAAATTCAAGGAAGACAACGCCTTTGTCTCGGATCAGGGAGAAACCGTGTTCATTGAACTTCCGGTGGCCGGTAAACCCACCACTTATGATGTATCCGAGGAGTTGCGAGCCGCGTGCCGGTCCATCGTCCCGGAGATCGTCCAGGGCATCAAGAAACTGGTGGCCACCTTTGATCCTGAGTTTCAAGATGAGTTGAAAAGAAACGTCATGCTGGCCGGCGGCGGCAGCCAGATTGTGGGCCTTAAGCGGGAGATCGAGGCCCAGATGAAGGAGACGTTAGGCTACGGCAAGGTGAACCGGGTGGAAGAACCATTATATGCCGGGGCAAACGGGGCTTTGTTGCTTTGTAAAGACATGCCCGATGAATACTGGGATGAGTTGCGAAGCCATTCTAAGAAGATCGTCTCTGACCCGGCTCAATGTTAGAGACGCCCCCCAGGTAGGGCCAAAGCAAGCCGCGGTTAAGTTTTTTGTTTGCGGCTCGATACACACCGTACCGGGTCTACCCGGCAAGGTAAGACAGGAGGGACAAATGAGCGAGGGTTTCAGGTACAAAATGCAACATTTGGGCGACATCATGGTTGGCAAATTAACCAAAATATGCAGCGCCATCAAAGAGTCGACCAGAGGCATCATCTTGACCTATGACATCCACGACCTGGAGAAGGAAAGGATCAACCTGATCAGAGACATCGGGCGCCGGATCGTGATCATCCGGAAGAACCATCCCGAACTCGATATCTTCAGGGATGATCTGTTGATGGAATTGTTTTTCAGGTTGGACAAAATTGAAGCCGGGTTGGAAGATCGCGAAAGGGAAAGAAAAGATAGACTAGACCCGACCAACCTGGCCGCAGAGGAAGCCTGATCTCTCTATGAGATTAGCCCACGCCTGATCCCTATCCTCCTGGTCTGGATTGTCGCCAACCGGGTAAAGAAAGGCTGGCGAAGGTGATAGATTCCGAGCAATTAGAACGCGACTGCGAAGATGAGATAGAATAAACAGCTCGCCCACAGTATCAAGAGGTGGCTATGACGGCAACTAAAAAAAAAGTAATGATCATCGATGGCGACCCCACCCAGGTGGAGGCATTTCGTAAACTGCTGTCCGAGCATTATGAGGTGACCACAGTGGCCACCCCGAAAGAGGCCATAGACAAGGCAAAGACAGAGGACTTCGACGTCATCGTTAACGGATATATTCTGCCCATGGTAACCGGACCTGAGGGGATAAAGGAAGTTAGAACTCTAGATAGTTTGATGGCGGAGGAAAAGGCAGCCATATTAAAAAAAATGCGCGATGCCGTGCTCCGGGTAGAATCGGAATTTCAGACGGGCAAAGCCGCCACCGAGGAACTGTTGAAGCATTCGCAGGCCCAATTAGATAATATCCTGGATCTGTTAAACGGACGGATCCTTCAATTGGAGACTGAAAAGGCGCAACTTCAGCGAGACATCAACGGTCTTAAGGACGAGGTTAAAACTGCCTCCGTGGTTCAGGCCGGGGCCGAACAAAAAGCCAGAGATGCTATAGCCGCCATGAATGAGGCCTTGAACAAGGCTGGAATCGCTCTCCAGGGTAAGACCGAAGCCGAAAAAAAGATGCTGGTCGCTATTGAGGCCAAGGCGCAGGCCGAAAGTCAAGTCAAAATCGCCCAGGCCGAGAAGGCCGAAGCCGAAAAAGAGATGATGACCGCCATTGAGGCCAAAGCGCAGGCCGAAAGCCAGACCCAAATAGCCCAATCCGAGAAGGCCCAATCCGAAAAAGCCAGGCAAGACGCCTTGTCTCAGCATTCTGAGGCAAAAACCCAGGCCCAGGAATCCCTTGACGCCAAGGCCAAAGCTGAAGCCGACTATGCCTCTCTGCAGAAGCGAACGGCCAAAGAAATCGAATCCGTCACCAAAGAAATTAGTGCGGCCTTGAACGACAAGACCAGGGCCGAAGAACAGACGGAAGCGGCTTTACGGGAAAAAGTGGAAGCCGAAAGAAAATTGAGTATTGCTCTCAACGACAGATCCAGGGCCGAACAGCAAGCCGAAATGATCTCCCAAGTAAAGGACCAGGTCCAAAAAGACCTGGACGCGGCATTGGCCAAAAAAGTCGAGATGGAAAGAAGCGTCCAGAGCTTGCAGAGTGTCAAGGCCAAGCTGGAAGAAGACTTGCCCGTGCACCAGGCCCGGGCGGCCCGGGAAGTGGAAGCCTTTAAAAGAGACATAAACAACCTCAATAACGAACTGCGTAAGGCGGTGATGGCGGCCGACAGTGCGGCCGGCGAGAAGGCCGTGGCTGTGCAGAAGGCTGAGACAGTCTTCAAAGAGAAGAATGCAGTTGAAAAGAAACTAGCCACCGTCCTAACCGATTTAGAGGAATCAGAAAAACAGGTCGCCGCGGCCAAAGAGAATGCCCAAAAAAATACGGAAGCTCTTACCAATCAGGTGGCCCTGCTTAAGAACGAACTGGAAAGGGCCATCACCATGGCTGAAGCGGCCGTCAAAGAAAAACTGATGGCTGAGGAAAAACTGACTACCATCCAGAAGAGATGGGAACAATATATGGCGAGTAGATAATATGACGCGGCTCTTCGACGCCACCATGACTCGGGATGTATCCGAGCTGACCCGGCAGAGTAACTACCTGACCGGACAATTGGCTGAATTGTCGTCTGAACTGGATTCTACCAGGGAGGCGCTGACGGCCAAGACCACCTACTTGCAATCTCTGTCCCGGGAATACGCCTTGACCACAAATAAAATCAAGGAGTTCTCCGCGGAGATTTATCGTTTTAAGAAAAAGCGGACCGACATGGACGAAGGCGCCTATCTCCTGCTCCAGGAGTTCGAACGTAGCCAGTCCGAACTGACTCAACTGCAGGCGCGGAAAAAGGCCCTGGACCGGAAAATCGCCCAGTTCAGCCAAAATCGGCTCCAGTCCATTACGGACCTGACTGCTCTTGACCAGGCGCGGCAGGAACTCCTGCCTCGAATTCAAGAGCTGGAATTTGAATCCGGCCGGTTGACCGCAGAAATTGACAACAATGTATCGGCCGCCTGCTCTAAGGTGACAACAACCGAACACACCTTGGACCAACTGCTGGGCAAGCTGCTGGGGTACATTGGCGAGCGAGACTCAATTAAAGGCATGATTCAAGAACAAGAGGCAGCCGTCCTCCAACTAAGAGCCGAGATTGACCATCTTGACCGGCAGATTCAAGATCTGAATGAGACGAAATTACTTCTGCAGAAAAGAACCATCGCAACGGATGACCTGAATAAATTAAACCGGGAAGTCCAGTCCGTAGATGTGGAATTGAAGGAGCGACGCACCGAGTTAGCGACGAAAAGGCAACAACTTGAGGTCCTGACCCGGCAGAATAATGAGCGCGTCGTAAATATCGGCTCGCTGGAAGAAGAGGTGGGGCCATATCTGGCCGCCCAGACGGCCCTTAAGGTCGCTAAAGAAAAAGACAATGCCTTGGCCGCCTCAATTAAAGACGGATTGAAGAAATTTGCGGGCTTGTTTCAGGAAAAGGTCAAGCTGGAACAAAACATCCACAAAGCATTGGATAGGACTGACAGCCTTATTTCGTTTGGTAAATCTCTTAGTTAGCCAAGTGCTCAGGAGAATAGAAGGGGGGAGGATTCTAATTCGGCTCCCGGCCAATGGGTGCCTCCATTGTTCCCCCTTAAGGCGCACCACTGTGCTTAAATTTGTGCCCAGTCTCGGCCCATTATTAACGGAATCGCCATAAAAGATGGAGATGCATCATGTTGAATCAGGACGACACATCGGTTCTGATGGGCAAAAGGTTACAGGATATTGCCAATCGGGTGGCATCTCAACTTCAGGCCAGAAAGATCAGAGATGTTCTGGATCATGAGATCAGAAAAAGTAGTAATGAGACAGAGCACATCAAGGATAAACTGACCATCACCCGGAGTCGGCTCACCGAAACACTTCAGTCCATCGCCGACCTGGAACCGCGTCTGACCGAACCCCGGCAGATGTTGTCGAGGCTTGAGGAAGAAAGACAAAAGGCCGAAATAGAATATCTGAAGCTAAAGGACCTGGAAAAAGACCTGGAAGTCAAGTTAGAGTACTTGCCGCAAATAAGGTCGGAAGTAATCAAACGGCGGCGGGACGTCCGGAAAGCAACGACGGAGTCTGAATCTTTGCAGATCAGCCTGCAGGATAATGTCACCCGAAAATCTCAACTGGAAGCAGAAGTCAAGTCGCTCGAAACCAGGTTCCAACGGCTCTGGGAAGAGATTCCCATGAAGAGAAATGTCCGAGACATGATCTTGGGCCAGAAACCGGAGAGTAT
>JADFXK010000011.1 GCA_015233625.1 Deltaproteobacteria bacterium
ATCTCGCCAATTCGAGACCCCGAGGGGAAGATCACCAATTTCGTGTCCATTAACCGAGATGTCACCATGCAGGCCAGGCTGGAAAACCAACTGCGCCAGGCTCAAAAAATGGAGGCCATCGGCACGCTGGCCGGAGGAGTCGCTCATGATTTCAACAACATTCTGGGTTCCATATTCGGCTACACCCAACTGGCTTTAGACGATGCTAAGTCGGGCATTGTCAATGTCGAATTCCTGGAAGAAATATTCAAAGCGGCCAAGCGGGCCAAAAACCTGGTCCAACAGATATTGGTACTCAGCCGGCAAACAAAATATGAAAAGAAACCGATTGAGTTGGCCCCAATTATTTACGAGAGCATGAAGTTGATGCGAGCGTCTTTACCGGCCAATATCGAAATCAACCAGGAAATATTAGCCGAAAAAACAACAATATTAGGCGATTCTACCCAAATCCATCAGGTCTTGATGAACCTCTGCACGAATGCCGCCCACGCCATGCAAGAAAACGGCGGCACCTTGAACATAAGACTTGCCGATGTCTATCTTGATGCCCGTGATGCAGTTAAATATATCGGTATGTCACCGGGACCTCACCTGAGACTGACCGTGAGCGACACGGGGCACGGCATGGACCGCAGAACCCGAGACCGGATATTTGACCCTTTTTTTACGACCAAAGAAATGGGCAAGGGGACCGGCATGGGGCTGGCCATTGTCCACGGAATAATCAAAAACCACGGTGGAGCCATAACTGTTTATAGCGAGCCGGGACAAGGAACAACCTTTAACATCCTGCTACCACGAATGAATAGTCAGTCTGAATTGACAATTGATCAGAGTGAGACCATTCCAACCGGATCAGAGACCGTCCTGCTGGTGGATGATGAACTCGGGTTACTCGAAGCCGGCAAAATGATGTTGACGCGATTGGGCTATAACGTTACGGCCAAGACAAGCAGCTTAACCGCATTAGAGACCTTTGCGGCCCATCCTGAGGATTTTGACTTATTAATTACCGACATGACCATGCCGGGTATGACTGGGGACAAATTGGCCAGGGAGATACTGGGCATCCGGCCGGATCTGCCAATCATCCTGTGTACCGGTTTCAGCGAGGCCATCAGTGAGGAGAAAGCAGAGCAAACCGGCATCAAGGGATTTATCATGAAACCGATCGACTTGAATAGCTTGGCCAGGCTCATCCGGAAAGTCTTGGGCGAATGAGCCTGGCCGCAAACCTGGTTCATATTATGTAACCAAATTTATTAATATGTTATAACTACTTTTAGGTTATCTGGCCAATACGCTGAGGATGGCCGTGCCCAACATGGAAATAGCCACCAGGATCAGCACGAATACCGTGCACATGGGGATAGCCACAGACAAGATGGCCTGAGTTCTATCCAAATGATAGACCTCCTCCAAAATTACCACCGCCACGACCAATAACCATAAACTGGCCAGCCAAGATACAAATACTCCCAAAATGGGGATAATGGCGACCCATTGGATGATGTAGGCGGCGCCCATGACCTGGACCAGGGCGTTGAAGGTCCCGGAGCCTTTAAACACTATTCCGGCCAACAGGTGATAGACCCCGGCCATAATCAGGAAGAAAACAACGGCTAAAATCGGATAAAAAATCAGGCCAAGTAACTTTAAGTGACCGATAGCCGAAGCTAATCCCGATATAGCCACGACGATTAAGGCCAGCGTAAAGGCTCGTGGATCCTCAGCCGTTTCTCTGATGATGTTTCGGTCCAGTTTCAGAATCTGAATACCCTGCATGATGTACTGCTTCAGTTCTTCGAAATTCATGCGTCTCTCCCATATCATAAAGTCCTTCAAAATTGAAATCCTGCCCAATTTGTTCGGTCTATCCACTCGAATGTGGTTACCTGATCTTTTTAAAGCCGTACCCTGCCTCTTTGAGTCGACGTTGGATCAGTTTATCGTGGCCCGATCCTCTGGTTTCAATGTCCAGCTCGACTCGCGTTTCATATAAGGATAGATCGGTGACCATCCGATCATGGTGAATTTGGAGGACATTGGCCTCTGAGGCGGCAATGATATTTAAGACTTTAGCCATGGTTCCGGGAATATCCCGTAGAGTGAGGCTGAGCCTTAATATCCGGCCGGAACTGACCAGGCCTCGCTGAATGATTCGGCCTAAAATATTGACGTCCACATTCCCACCACTGACCAAAAGGACGATAGGTCTGTTCTCGAATGCGGCGGAGTGTCCCCGGATAATGGCCGCCAATGGGGCCGCTCCGGCTCCTTCCGCCACCACGTGGAGGTTTTCTAAGAGCATCAACATGGCGTGAGCCACATCGTCGTCGGACACGGCCACGATGTCATCAACGTACTTCATGATGATCGGAAAGGTCAATTCTCCCAATTGCCTGACCATAATCCCATCGGCCAAGGATTGGGCGACCAGGGCCGAAATGTTCCGGCCGGATCTAATTGAAGCCGCACCTTTGGCCGCAGCCTCGCTTTCCACACCAATGATTTTGACCTGAGGGGCCCTTTCTTTAATGGCCGATGCAATACCGGCGATGAGACCGCCACCGCCCACCGGCACAAACACGGCCGCGACATCGGGAAATTGCCGGAGAATCTCCAGGCCAATGGTGCCCTGGCCGGCGATGATCTCTTCATCATCAAAAGGATGAATGAAGACCCGGCCCTCCTGGGCCAGTTCCCGGGCGCGCTCTAAGGCCTCGGTGACGGACGTACCGTGCAATATGACCTGGGCGCCATAACCCGCCGTGGCCTCTTGTTTGGAGATGGGCGTGCCCCGCGGCATGACCACGGTGGCCGGAAAGCCGAATTCTCTGGCGGCCAGGGCGACTCCCTGGGCATGGTTTCCGGCCGATGCCGCCACCACTCCCAGTTTTGAAATTGTTCCGACGATCTGGCTAAATTTGTTGAGCGCCCCGCGAACCTTAAAGGAGCCGGTTCGTTGCAGATTTTCCAGTTTGCAATGGATGTTGGCCCCAAGCAGGCGGCTAATGCAGTAGGCCGGCCGCAACGGGGTCAGGATGACCCGGGAGGCGATCCTTTCTTGGGCCTGGATGATCTGGTTGAGGTTGAGCATTACGCAGGCTCCGTTAGGGCGGCGGGGATTGAACCAGAAAGCAGGGCAGCCGACATAGCCCATGGATCGCAAGGCGCTAAAGAAGACCCGGATAGGCCGGATCCAAAGCAAAAAAACGAGATCAGCGGCACCGGGCCGATGGTTAAACCTGGCTGGGGCTTGGGGCCCGGTGGATCAGACCCGAAGCCAAAAGTTAAGGGGGGCGTTCTATGACGCTTGGCGGGCGTTTTTGTTAATAAACTCGACTATCTGATCAGTGTTGGTGCCGGGTCCAAAAATCTCGGCTATGCCGACCTTTTTCAGGGCCGGGATATCATCTTCCGGGATGATGCCGCCACCCATGACTAAGACATTCATCCCTTTGGCTTTGACCAGGTCCATCAACTTAGGAAATAAATAGTCATGAGCCCCGGATAAAACACTTAGGGCGATGACATCTACGTCTTCCTGCTCGGCCGTGGCTACGATTTGTTCCGGCGTTTGCCTGAGCCCGGTGTAAATGACTTCCATTCCGGCATCCCGGAGGGCGCTGCAGATCACTTTAATGCCACGGTCGTGGCCATCTAATCCGGGTTTGGCCGCTAACACCCTGATTTTTCGTCCTTCACCCATGTTGGTATCCTCTGACGCGTTCGCGGTGATCATAACGGTAGCGGGAAATCCGCCCCGTATTGAAGACTATTGGTTGGTTTGACGGCTTAGATAAATGCGGCGGCTTTATATTCCCCGAACACTTCGCGCATGGTATCGCAAACCTCGCCCAGGGTGCCCCCGATTTTAACTGCTTCATAAATAGCCGGCATGAGATTGTCGGTTCCGGCTGCCGCGCTTTTGAGGGAAGCCAGGGAGCGTTTGACCGCGTCGTTATCTCGTTCTTGCTTCAGCTCGGCCAACCGGGCTTCTTGTTTTCGGCCGATAGCCGGGTCCACCCGCAGGATATCTTTAAATGGCGGTTCGTCAATCTGGAATTTGTTCTGGCCGACCACCACCCGTTGTCCCGACTCGATGTCTTTTTGGTAGCGGTAGGCGCTGTCATGGATTTCTTTTTGGACGTAACCCTTTTCCACGGCCGCCACGGCTCCACCCATTTCATCGATCCGTTTGATATATTCTTCGGCTCGGGCCTGAATCTGGTCGGTCAGATATTCGACGTAATAGGAGCCGGCCAGGGGATCGGCGGTATCACCAACTCCCGTCTCGTAAGCAATGATCTGCTGAGAGCGCAGGGCGATTTGGGCCGCTTCCTGGGTGGGCAAGGACAAGGCTTCGTCCATGGAGTTAGTGTGCAACGACTGGGTTCCACCCAGGGCTGCCGCCATGGCCTGGAAGGCCACCCGGACGATGTTGTTTTTGGGTTGCTGGGCGGTTAAAGTGCATCCCGCCGTTTGAGTATGGAATCTGAGGGACAATGACTTGGGGTCTTTGGCGCCGAAGCGGTCCTTCATGATTTTAGCCCAGAGTCTCCGGGCGGCCCGGAACTTAGCCACTTCCTCCAGGAAGTCCAAATGGGAATTAAAGAAGAAAGACAGTCTCGGCCCGAAGGTGTCTACGGACAGGCCGGACTTAATGGCCGCCTCCACGTAGGCGATCCCATTGGCCAGGGTAAAGGCGACTTCCTGGACTGCGGTGGACCCGGCTTCCCGGATATGATACCCGCTGATACTGATGGTATTCCATTTGGGCACGTGCTGGGTGCAGAAAGAAAAAATATCTGTGATCAACCGCATGGACGGTTGGGGCGGAAAAATATATGTCCCGCGAGAGGAATATTCTTTGAGGATATCGTTTTGGATGGTGCCGGTGAGCTTTCCCGGTGTTACGCCCTGCTTATCGGCCACGGCCATGTAAAAGGCCAGGAGCACGCCGGCCGGGGCGTTGATGGTCATGGAAGTACTGACTTTATCAAGCGGGATCTGGTTGAACAGGATCTCCATGTCCTTGACGGAGTCTATGGCCACGCCGACCTTGCCGACTTCACCGCGAGCCAGTTCGTGGTCCGAGTCGTAACCGATCTGAGTGGGCAAGGCAAAGGCCACGGACAATCCGGTTTGCCCTTGCTCCAGCAGGAAGCGGTAACGTTTGTTCGACTCTTCAGCATCGCCAAACCCAGCGTACTGACGCATGGTCCAAAATTGCCCGCGATACATGGTTGGTTGCACTCCCCTGGTAAAGGGGTACTGCCCTGGGAGACCAAGACGTTCCATGTAGTCAAAGTCAGGCTGAGTTAGGGGCGAGAACGCCCGGTCGACAGGGATGCCCGAGGTATTAACGAAGTCTGGTTTTCGTTCCGGTCGCTTAGCCAGGCCTTGTTTGGTTTTCTCGTTCCAACGATCAAATTCCTGGGCAAGTTTATCAAGGTTTTCTTTTTGGGACATGGAGGGTTCTCCACCGTTATAGGGTTGGTCTGGTCGGGAGGCTTCTAATTGATCAGAATACATAGTATAAAGATACACTTATTTCAAATTGAATGTCAACAAAAAAAATTGATAGATTGACACCTGCCGGATGAAAAGAGCCGGAGCCGGAAAATACCACGTGCCGGAAAATACCTGATACTTTCTTCAAGACTTTGATCGGCCGGCCATAGGTTTTCCATGCGGTGCTCGGGTAACTTGAACTCATTTTGCCTTGCCAAAGATTTGGTTTTGGAGTAAAATAAAGACAATAAGTTGTGAAGGTGCCGCATACACATAAGGGGGGACGGATGGAAACACTGAAATTAAGACTCAAAGACCAGAACATCAAGGCGCAAATATTGTCTTTCTTAAAAGCTTTCCCGCCGGATTATCTTGAGATAACTGAAGAGATAGAAGACGAATGTGATGAATGGTATCTGACCCCGGTATCTGATGAAGAACAGGCTGAAATTGAAGAAGAATTAAGAGACCCGGATTGCCGTGTCGTCGCCTCCGAAGAACTTATAACTATCGAAATATGAAGAAGAAACTCGACCTAAGAATTCAATATTCTAACAAGGCATCCAAATTCTTAAATCGAAACGATAAGATCATTCATCGGGATCAAGTCAGAAACTTCATTGTTGCCGCCGTTAAAGAAATTATGAGAATTGAGCATAGCAATATTGATCTCAAACCCCTTAAAGGGAAGCTTAAAGGCAGCTACCGGATTAAGACCGGGCAACTCCGCATTATTTTTACATTGAGGCAGGATGTCATCTCTGTCGCCTTGGTGGAAAGTATCTCTCTCAGAAAAGACGCCTACCGCTAACCTCAAAATCGCCGATTGAAAACAGCGCCTGGAATGAACAGCGTAAAGACACAGCGCAAAGGACAACCGAAACCATCAGCTTCCCCTGGGATGGTCTCCGCGTCACCAGCGCTATTCCTATTTTGGAGACTCCGCCGCAGTCTTACTCGGCGGACTGTGTTAGGTATTGAAAAGCCCAAAATACTGTGGTAGATGTGACTCATTGAAAGAAACCAAAGGATGGTCTATATGTCATTCATTAGTAAGGGTTGGCGAATCACTGCATTCCTGGCCTCATGGCCGGCTTTTTTCGTTCTTTGCCTGCTCGGTGGCCTTCCGGCTGAGGCTGGAGTCAGCACTGCCCGGCTCTATGCCTCGGAAAGCGGATTACCCTATCTGGGAGCGGACTTCATCACCAAGGTTCGGGAAGCTCGACGCCTTTTGTCCCTGGCTCCGACCTGCCAATACCAGCAACGGGGCGCCCTCATCACGGGGAAGCAAATCAGGATGGCTGTCCTCGATTTAAGCGCCAGGAAACTATTTCTGATATCATTCTGGGAAGACCCCGACGGGGAGATCCGGGAGACGGGCGTGCAGGTTCCTGACTCGCGGATAACTGTGACCAAGCGGAAAAGCAACGGAATCAACTCCGATTACACCGTTTCCGGCCCTTCCCGGTACGCCTGCCTGGCCATTAAGCGGCCCATGAGGGAAGGGGACGACATCATCCAGTTTGTCTACACCCCTTTTTCCCAAGAAATAGCTTGCCGGGAGCTGGTCCGGGAAGGCGTGAAATACCTCGACGGAGTGATAAACCAGGCCTATGCCGAGCTGGATCGGAACCAGGTCAATTCTTTGGCCTTTCCCAATCTATTGGTGACGCGGGTCGTACCGGCGGAGTTGGTTTTCGAAATTTTGATGATTGAACATGTGGACCCCTTCGCCTTTCAAGAGCAAAACAGCCAGTTGGAACGAATTAACCTGATGCACCGGACACTCGTTCTGCTGGGCGCCAACGCCAAAGACACCTACCGATTCCGGCGGAGTCATGCCGGGGCCTGGGGGCTGGCCCAATTTACCCGGCCGAGCTGGGATGATATGAGAAGGTTCTATCCCCAGGTGGTGACCCGGCCCTTTGACCCGGGAGCCCTGGATCATCTCACAGCTATCAAGGCTCAGGTCATGCTCTTGGATTATGACCTGGAAAAACTAATCTTTACCTCTGACCAGGAACGCAACCAACAGATCAAGCGGCAATGGCTGGCCAATAATCCGGCTAAGATGCATCCCTTTATGGCCGCGTCTTACAACACTGGGCCAGGACGGGTGAATCGGAGTATTCAGCAGTTGGGCCACACCTGGATGGACAGGCATTACACTTGCGCTCCGAACAATAAAGACTACCAGCAGAGTTTCTGTAGTATCCTCCCCGAGACCCTGGTTTATATCAAAAAATTCTATTTTTACGCCAAATTTCTGGGCGCTGCGGAGATCTCTTCGGCTAACGCCCAGTCAGGCCCGCCGGAAAATAAATGGAAAAATGTGACAATTGATGAACCTGGCTCAATGGCGGCCTTGACCATCCCGGATGGACCGCGCCCCATCAAGATAAAGACGGCTGGGAGCGGAACCAAGAAGCGACAAATCCTCTCGCGCCGGTCCGGGCCTAAACGAGTCTCCCTGGCGGCCAACAAACGGGGCAAGAATGTTCGGGTCTCCTCCAATCGGCTTAAGTCCCAAAATAGGACAGTAAGCATCCAGAAAAAAACGAAGATGGCCAGGCTCACCTACCAGAAATTAAACCCCAAGCATCGGGCTAGCAAGATTCGCCAGGCCAGACGTTAACCTCAAGATGATACAACGCGTTTCCCGACACAGGCAAAGGCGGTCGGGATGGGTGAAACACTATGTTTTTTCAACAGATGTAAAGAGCTGATATATGAAACCTGCGGTGCTCATTGCACTTAATCTGGGCCTGATCGGCTTTTTCATTTTTTTGTTGAGAAAACCAGGGCTGGTTTCTTACTATCATGGTGGCCGGTGGTGGCTGACCTGGTTATCCATCGCCGTGCTGACCCTGATGGACGCATTGTCATCAGTGTTTTACGCCCCGGCTGAAGCCTATCGATTTATTGGTCCTTCAACCATCTTCTTCGTTGCTTTCACTTCGCTGTTTATTCAATACCTATCCACCCGCATGGTTGAGATCTCCGAGATACTGGAATACCACCGGATCATCGGAGGAGGTGTCTATTCCTTCTCCTATTTGGTGTTAGGGCCAATGGTGGACTATATCTTACCCGATTGCATTTCAGTTACCCGAAAAAGGGCCCCGGAACGCCAAGAGATCGCCAAGGGCGATTCCGAAATGGAGATGATCATTGGCCTGGCCCAGTCCTCGGATCAAGAGTCAGCTCTTATTTTTAGACGTCCCATGGAAGTGGAACCTGACAAAGTTAAGGACAATGAGGTCTATGTCACATTCTACTCCCCTCGCCAGGGCATCCCACCAAAACTAGTTTCCAATCACTATCGCTTTCCACTAGTAAAGATTGGACTCTACCAACGGATAGTGGCTTTGCTCAAAGTGGTGGAATACGAATTATCAGACCGGAGAATCACGGTTCATTTTGGCTGGCCCATGTCCTCCTGGATAGACCGCGTAGCCATCGGGGTAATGATCTTTAAGTTGATGCGGTTACCTCGTCTTTTTCCGCGGTTCCGTTTTATCATCATCTATCCGGGTAAATCAGACGCACACGAACCGTTGCCGGCAGGATAGACGGCTAAGAAAGATTAGAATCATCATGAATCCCGTTTCCGATGAGCCTGATTTTGGCGAGTTTACTGGCCGCGATGCTTCAACCCCACACACCTTAACCACCAGATATGTGGTGGCCCTGGCTATCGTCGCGGCATTGCTCATCGCCGGCCAGGTAGTAGTTCAATATGCTATTTTTGCTCAGGAAGATGATTCCCGGACCATAAATTTGGCGGGGCGCCAACGAATGCTTTTTCAGGCCATCTGCCGCCAGGCTCTGGCCATCGAGGTGGCCCCGGACAGATCGATGCTGGGTAAGGCGGCTTTCAGGTTAAGAGCGGATCTGACGGAATTTAATCGAGTTCACGAGGCCCTGCTGCATGGGGACACGGCCCTGGGGCTGAATGGTGTTAACAGCCCGGAGGTAATGGCTCTTTTTGCAGAGCTGGAGCCCAGCCGCCTGGCCATCGTTAACTCCTCTACCCAGCTCCTGGGAGCTATTAAGACCAGCCGTGAAAGATTCGTTCCTTCCGATCAGGTGGCCGTCATTTTGTCCCATGAACGAGAGTTTGCCGAAAAAATGGAAAGAATCGTCTTTCGCTACGATTGGGAGTCGCACCAACGGGTGACCATGTTGCGCTATATCGGCCTGATCTTGACTGGGGCCATCCTGCTCGTACTGGTCATGGAAGCACTGTTCATTTTTCGTCCGGCAGTCAAACAAATTGGTCGAGACATTGAATATCTGCAAAATCTGTCGTTACGGGACGGACTAAGCGGGGTGGCCAACCGCCGTAGATTTGATGACTTTTTAGATATGGAATGGCGTCGGGCCATCCGGGAGGGCCAACCCGTTTCTCTGATCATGATGGACATAGATTATTTCAAGGCTTTTAACGACACCTACGGACACCAGGAGGGAGACGAGGTCCTCACTCGGGTCGCCCAAACCGCAGTCAAGTTGGTCAAACGCCCGGCTGACCTGGTGGCCCGATATGGCGGGGAGGAGTTCGCTGTGGTCTTGCCGGGGACCGGCCTGGTGGGAGCCAGACATGTGGCTGAAAATATTAGACAAGCTGTCCAACAGTTGGGGATTGCCCACAGTTTGTCGCCGATAAATCAATTTGTTACCGTCAGCCTGGGTGTCGCCGGCCAGATACCGTCAGTTAATTCGTTACCCGGCCAACTCATCCAGGCCGCCGACGAGGCGCTCTACCGGGCCAAGAAGGAAGGCCGTAACCGGGTAAATGTGGAAACGGAGACAACCTCTTGCCAATGAAGTTATAACCAAGTGCTTAGAAAAAGGAAAATAATACAAGATCATGTCAGAACTAATTATCAGACCGTATCGTCATGGAGACGGGGAAAAAATTGTCGATTTGTTCAACTACACCTTTGGCCAATCCCGGACCACAGACTTGTGGGAATGGAAGTTTCTAAAGAATCCTTATGGACACTTGATGATGGTGGCCGAACTCGACGACCGGGTGATTGTGCATTGTGGCGGCATCCCGGTCAAATTTAAACACGGCACAGGAGAGATAACCGGGTGGCAATCCGTCGATTGGATGAGTCACAACCAGTTTCGGGGGGTTATCTTTAGCCGGCGAGGGGCGTTTGTGCGCACTGCCGAGGCCTACTTTGATCAGGCCAGGGCCCGGAATAGTTCTGGATTTGCCTATGGTTTTCCCGGCGGACGTCATCTGGCCCTGGGACGTAAGATCATGGGCTATATCCCGGTATTTAAGATTTGTGAATTCAAAAAATCCCTGACTCGGCGTCGGCCGACCCCACTAGACCGGCTACGGGCCCTTATTAAAAGAAATGTTCTGATTCCGGTTCAGCGGTTCGACCAGGGCGTAGATGAACTCTGGACCCGGGTGGCGCCCAGCCTGGCTTCGGCCGTAATTCGCGACCAGGCCTATCTCAACTGGCGGTATGCCGACAAACCCGGATTCCAGTACGACCTGTTTCACCTGGCTGGGCGTAGGGGCCGGGGCCGGATTGAAGCGGCTTTTGTGGTCCATCGGGAGGGTCGCGTCGGGCGACTGGTCGAACTGGTCGTCCCGCCGGATCGACTCGATCTGATCTGGGAAGTGATGAACCAGGTGGAATTATTTTTGAGCCGGGCCGGGGTGGAGGAACTGGTCACCTGGCTGCCGGAACAGTCCGCGGCCGCCGGATACCTGGTGGGCCAGCTCGGATATGAAAAGACCTTAATTGATATTGACTTCGGATATCTTCCTTTCGACCCGTCCATCCTCAAAGAACAGTTGCAGACGGGGCTATACTATACTATGGGCGATTATGACGTGTTCTGAGAAACGGAGGCGTCTGAATTGAGGTGTTGTTTTCTCACATGCTTCGCCTGACCCGGTCCCTAACTGCAATCCCAAAAACCGTGAGCCGCCATGTCATTCCGAACGAAGGTGAGGAATCTTAAGATTTCTCGCTTATCTTGAAATGACAAGAGAGAGCCGATGAGTAAAGAACTAATACCGGAAGAGTTGGTGGTGCCATATAGAACGACTGATCTGACCGGAAACCGGGTCTTGGTCTTAGCCCCGCATCCTGACGATGAGACCATTGGTTGTGGTGGGACACTGGCCGCGCACGTTCGGGCCGGAGATGTGGTTAAGGTCGTTATCCTGACCAGCGGAGATGCCGGAGACCCGACCGGTCTTTATGGCCCGGACAAGGAAGTCTATCGGCGAATCCGGGCCGCCGAAGCTGTGGCTGCGGCCAAAGTCCTCGGGGTATCTGATCTGTCCTTCTGGGGGTATCCGGATCGGGGATTGACGGTCAATGCGGAGACGATTGACCGACTGCATGATCTGATCATGTCCTACCGCCCTACCCTGGTTTATTGCCCTTCGCCCACGGATGTTCAGCCGGATCACCGGCACACCGCCCATTTGCTCTGGCAGACCGGCCGTGGGATCGAGACAGCCGACCGGACCTTTCGGGTGGCCTTTTATGAAACGACCTTTCCTCTGAAACCAAACGTGTTGGTTGATATTACACCTTTCGAGCTGATCAAATCGCAGGCCATCCAGGAATATCAAAGCCAACTCCGGGTGGTGGATTACCACGCCAAAATCTTGGAGCTTAACCGGTTTCGATCTCTGACTTTGCCGCCGGGAGTAGGTCTGGCCGAGGCTTTTTGGTTAGTCGAGGCCGCCGAGGTCGGTCAGGGGCTGTTTTCGTTAATCTATACTAATCAATTCCGGCATTTGGATGAACACGTGACCACCTCGACGGCTGTGGTCTCCGTGATTATTCGGACCTATAATCGTCATGATCGGCTGCGTCAGGCCTTAACCTGCGTTTTCCAACAGTCCTACCGCCCATTAGAAGTTATCGTGGTCAATGACGGGGGAGCGGATGTCGATCCGGTGCTGGCGGATTTTCGGCCGGGGCTAAACCTGATCGCAGTTCAGCACCCGAACAACCAGGGCCGGTCTGCGGCAGCCAACAGCGGCCTCCGGGCGGCTACCGGGAATTACGTGACCTTCTTGGACGATGATGACTATTGGCATCCCGACCATGTCGCCACCCTGGTCCAGGGGCTGACGGAAAATGGATACCAGGTGGCCTACACCGATTGTGCCTGTGTCCGGGTTGAGTCCGGCGGCATTGCCAACTCCCGGTCATCGAGTGCGCCCATAAGGATATTTTCCGAGGAGTTCGACCGAGACCGATTTCTTTTTGAAAACTATATCCCAACCATATGTCTCATGTTTTCCCGGCAGATATTGGCAGATACCGGATATTTTGATGAAGACCTGGAGATATACGAAGACTGGGATTATTGGATCAGATTGTCCCGCCTGGTTGATTTCAAGCACATTCCAATAATGACGGCTGAATATCGGATCTATCCGGGGGCCGGCACCGGAGTCACGGGATCGAGTCACGACGTCTGGTTTTGGACCGCCAAGGTAATTGAAAAAAATCGTCGGTTCATCTCTGGCGCGGCCTGGGTCAGATTTGCTCGAGATTATTTAGGCCCTAAACTGGTGTTTGGTGAGGGATGCCTGGACATGTTGCAGCGACTTCTATCCGCCGGGTCTGCGGCTGGTCCGGATGAAGGTCAGGTGAACTTACCTTATGATAATAATTATCCGATAAATAAATTAGACGTATTCAGGCTCAGGTTGAATGATTTGATGGCCGACAGAACGCATCTGAGCGCCACGGTGGCCGCACAGACGGCCGAACTTAGAGACAAAGACAATTCAATCAGGGAATTGCAACATGCGGTCAATGAACTGCAGAGTCGGACCGTCACCCTCAACCATCTGGTGTTTGAGCAACGGGCTTTGTTAGATGAAATTTTCCACTCTCTGGGCTGGATAATTTTGCAGTATTATAGAAATACTAGGGAAAGGCTGAAACAATGGCTTGGTAAGGCCAAGCCCTCCCCCGAGGTTCCGCCAGCCGAGGCGCCGCACTCAGCCGGACCGGATAGCCGCTACGACACGCTGATTCGGGCCAAGGAAACCGGAGAAATAAACCCGAAGGCGATTCGTCGGGATATCAGCGGCTTCACCTTCCTACCCTTGATTAGCCTGATCATGCCGACCTATAACACTCCAGTGGAGTGGCTCAACCGGGCGATCAGTTCGGTCCAGGGCCAGTTATATCCGAACTGGCAATTATGTCTGGCCGACGATGGTTCAACGGCCAAGGAGACGATTAGCTTATTGAAGAGATTGGCCGATGCGGAACCTCGCCTCAAAATTGCTTATCTAAAAGAAAATTTGGGCATATCCGGAGCGTCCAATCAGGCCCTGGCCCTGGCCGAGGGGGAATTTGTCGGTCTCCTGGACCATGATGATGAACTGGCCCTGACCGCGCTTTATGAAAACGTGAAGTTACTGCAAGCTCATCCCGATGCGGATATGGTCTTTAGCGACGAAGACAAGCTGACCCCGGACGGACTTCGGGTGGAGCCCTATTTCAAACCGGATTGGGCCCCGGATCAACTGCTGTCTCATATGTATACCTGCCATTTCGGGTTGTATCGCCGTGATCTGGTCCTCCGGGTGGGTGGCTTCCGGCCGGGCTATGAGGGCAGCCAGGATTACGACCTGGTTCTGCGCTTAACCGAACAAACCGACCGCATCTATCATATTCCCAAGGTGTTATACCACTGGCGCCAGGTCCCGGGGTCCACTGCAGCCAATTACGAGGCCAAAGGCTACGCCGACCAGGCAGCCCTAAAAGCCCTCAATGATGCCCTGACCAGACGCGGCATTCAGGGCGAAGTGAGTCCTGGCTTGTTTCCGGGCTCCTTCCGGGTGAAGCGGGCCGTCATGGGCCGGCCGATGGTATCGATCATTATTCCCTTTAAGAATAAACAGGAATACCTGGAGCGGTGCCTGGACAGCATTCAGGCTAAAACGGATTATGACCATTACGAAATATTGTTGATCAACAACGGCAGTGATGACCCGGCCACCCTGGATTACCTGGACGGATTAAAGGGCCGGGATCAGATCCGAATGTTTGATTATGCCGAGCCGTTCAATTTCTCCGCCATCAATAACTGGGCGGTGGCCCGGGCCGCCGGGGAACATGTGTTGTTTCTAAATAATGACACAGAGGTGATGGCAGGAGAATGGTTGCGGGCCTTATTGGAGCATTCGCAACGTCCCGAGGTCGGAGCGGTGGGGGCGAAGTTGCTCTATCCCGACAACCGCATCCAGCACGGAGGGGTAATCCTGGGCCTGGGCGGGATTGCGGGTCATCCGCACAAGTATCTGCCGGCTGATGACCCCGGATACTTCGGGCAACTCAGCGTTATTCGAAACTTCAGTGCCCTGACAGCCGCTTGTTTGATGATGCGCCGCCGGGTCTTCGACGAAATGGGCGGCTTCGATGAGCGAAATCTGTCTATTGCCTTCAACGATGTTGACCTGTGCCTCCGCATTCGGGAAAAAGGCTATTATATTATTTACACTCCATTCGCGTTGTTATATCATCATGAGTCAGCCAGCCGGGGCTACGAGGATACCCCGGAGAAGGCTAAGCGTTTCCAGGTTGAGATTGATTACATGCGGCGGCGATGGGGGGCGGCCCTGACCTCCGACCCCTTTTATAACCCGAACCTGTCTTTGGAAAAACATGATCTCAGTTTTAACCTGGGGCCGGCGTAAGCCGAGGCAAGCCGCTGGCACCGTGTCTGTCTCAGAGCACAATTTACTAATGATTATACTATTATTACAGGTCAGGTCGGAGAGCACCAAACTGCATGTTCCAGCGGCCGAAGATATTCCCCCCAGCTTGGGACGGAATCCCGTGAGCTCAGGTTTTTCCCCACAAAAATGGTTTATTCACCTATTGATTAATCTATTTGTTTTATCAATAATCGGCCGGGTGGACAGAACCACCGGTCTATATTCGCTATCCCTCCAGGAGGTGGTGCATCTGCATCTGAATCCAGGGAAAGGCCAAACAACGAGATGGACTAAGTCTCAGCGTGAGGTTACAGGCGCATAAGGTCATTTATCTCGGCATAAACCGGGCTAGATCAATAGTTTTGTTCATCAGTGTTGACCAAATCTTTATTCTTTTAACCTTATCGCCTCGGAGGGGAACAATGCGACCAACAAAAACTAGTTCCATCGTCTTTTGGGTTACGACCTGCATTTTACTGTTGTCTTTCAACACCGGCGTCACGGCCCAATCCTCACCAGTATCATGGAAAGTGCCGAAACCAAGAACTGTGTTGAAGGCGCCGAGGACCAAGGTTGTAGACTTGACCGAGTCCCTCAATTGCTCGATACAAGACGCCGAGCCAAAACAAACTGATCGAGCCGGGATAAATGTTCTTATCGAAGGGATAAATTTTGATGAAAATGGCCAGATAGACGGTTATCGCGTGATCCCCCCGGATCCTTGCGTCGCGGCCGGGCCAAATCATGTGGTGTCGGTAATCAATACGACCATCACCTGGTATACCAAGACCGGAATCAGGCAAAACGTCCAGCCGCTGGCTAGCTTTTTCCCATTCCTTTCTTCGGACGCCTTCCTCACCGACCCCAGAGTCGTCTATGATCAATACCAGGGCCGATTTGTCGTGTCTCTCGGGTACATAACCGAAGTAAAAAACGGCGATCCCGAAGACAACTCTTGGATTCTGGTGGCGGTTTCGGTCAGCAGCGACCCCAACAGCGGGTGGTATTTTTGCACAATCAATTCTAAAACCCAGATCAAGGGTGACTACTGTTGGGTTGATTTCCCGGGAATGGCTATGGATAGCCAGGCGATATACATTACCGGCAACATGTTTACTTTCGATAAGGAAGCATATCGCGGATCATATCTGTGGATAATCAGTAAGGGTGTTGGTTCCGGAGGTTTCTATGAGGGTGGCCCAGCCAAGACGGCTTCTTACGACCCGCCCGGACTGGTGCACCAGGTGCCGCTAACTGCTCAGCCGACCCACATGTACGGCCCACAGCCCGCAAATGTGGGCACCTTCTTAGTCAGGTATGACGGATTAACCGACGATAATGGTCAGGCCATGCTGAGCATAATTTCGGTGTCTGATCCGCTGGGCACTACCGGAGGACCACGCTTCAGCCATCAATTTGTGCCCGTCGGAAATATTGATGATACCAACGTGGATAATTTACCCGGCGCCCCGCAATATGGGACGAACCTGAAGATAACTACAAATGATCGGGGAACACTTCAAGCAGTCTGGCGGGACAACGCCCTGTGGACCGCACTCAACATCTTACCCCCGACAGGTCCAGACGCCGGAACTGTTGTCGCCCACTGGTTCAAACTCAATACGACTGACCCGGCCCATGTAACCGTGGCTGACCAGGGAAATGCCGGCGGGAAAGACATTGCCCCAGGCGCCTTTACCTTCTTCCCATCCATCGCGGTGGATAAAAACGGCAATATGTGTCTCGGGTTCGCCTTGTCCGCACCCAGTCTCTATTGCGGGGCTTATTGTGCCGGTCGATTGACCACTGATCCGCCCAGTACCGTTCAACCCACCAAATTGATCGCGGCCGGCCAGGATTTTTATATCCGCACTTTTGGCGGGGGCGAAAATCGCTGGGGTGATTACAGCGGGATGTCGCTCGACCCGGCTGATGAGACTACTTTCTGGGTATTTAATCAGTATGCTTTGCCTCGGGGGTCTGTGACGGATTTTGAAGATGGCCGTTGGGGCACCAGAATGGGCAGCTTCACCTTCCAATACGATGATAACCCCCCGGTAATGGAAATCAAGGGAAACGGCAGCACCGGACCGATAAGAATCACGACCACCGACTCGCTAACCATTTCCATCAGCATAAATCCCAAGGGATTTTCCGGAAAACAAGGGGCCTGGTTCCTGACGGCAAAAACTCCATTTGGGATATATTCATATACCCCGGTCAATGGTGTGTGGGTCTGGCAATCAGGCAAATTTAGCGCGTATAAAGGACCAATAGCCGGATTTTCGGATGTACGCATATCAACAGTTACGGGATTGCCGGAAGGTAGTTACACCTTTGCCTTTGCCGTTCAACAGCTTAACGGTCAAGGACAACTTATTGGATTGAGTTACGCCGACCAAATGGATGTCAATGTGGTTCAGGCGAATTAACGCTGGTCATGGCCGGGGTTGGCTCGTCAGTCCCCCGGCCAGCGACCACTCCAATTATCGACGTGTACCAGCCACAGGCGAGGCAAAGTTTTCCATCCGCTGGGAATAGTACTCGACAGCCTCAATACAAATGGAGGAGAAGATATGCCAGGCATCGAAAATAACGTTAGTAGTCTTTTCGTCCAGGCCCTGGACGCAGCCAAGCAGGAAGATTGGGCTGGATGCCGGTTCGCTCTGGAGACCTTGTTTGAACTCCACCCAGAATTGGCACACATGGACTTCAAAGACGCAGACCGAGAAACGGCCTTCACCTGGTTCACAATGCTTCACGGTACCGACCTGGGCAACAGCCCGGACGGATCGACGGCCAGAACCGTTTTTCGTCATGTGACTAACCGGGTCGTGCAGTTGATGCCAGCAGAAGGCCGAACCATGATGTACAAAAAGATGAAGGAGCTTTTCCCGGAAATTTTCACCCGGGGCATTATCGGATATGATGAGCATGACCGTCCGATCATTGACCTCAAGGCTGCGGCGGAGATATTTGGGATAAGCGAGAACGAAATTAATACCATGCTCGAAGAGAAAGGTGGAGGCGTGGTTGACCCGGACAAGATTCACAAGGTTCATTAGTCGTGAATTTGGACCAAACCAGATCAGACTGAGGACCCGGAAGCGCCGTGGGATCAACAGAATCCAATTGGCGGCAATGACCGACGCTCTGCATCATAACTTTTTGTCTCTTTTCAGCATAATACACGAAGAGTTACCCAATGATTCCTGATTATCAAACATGTATCCAGACCATGCAGGCCACGGGCATGTGGCCCAACATCTTTCGGCATAGCCTCCAGGTGGCCAAGGTGGCCGGTTTTTTGGCTGAGGAGTTGACCAAGGCCGGGGTCAGCCTGGATTTAAAACTGGTCGAGGCCGGCGCCCTGCTCCATGATCTGGCCAAAACTCAGACCATTGGAAACGGCGGTGACCACGCGGCCTTAGGCGCGGCACTGGTGACAAAGTTGGGCTTCGACGAACTGGCCCAGATAGTGCTGCGGCACGTCTGGTTGAATCGGGTGTCTCAGGCCGCCGTGATCGACGAGGCTTTCGTCATTAACTACTCGGATAAACGGATAAAACATGATCAGGTGGTGTCCTTGTCCAGGCGGTTTGAAGACCTGACCATTCGTTACGGCCAGACCCCGGAACGCAAAGAAATGATGCACCGGCTTTTTCTCGAGACTCAAGAACTGGAGAAGCTTATTTTCAGCTTTCTCCCCTTTGGCCCGGACCAGGTGCCTTTGTTTCAAACCTCGGAGGCGGACTTGCCGACATTTCCGAAGGGATGACCAGGCTGATTTGAGAGAGGATAGGGACATGGATAAACTGACGGTGGCGGTGTTGTCCGGTGGGGTGTCAGCAGAGCGGGAAATATCCTTGAAAAGTGGGGCCGGGGTTATGGCCGCGCTGGACAAAGACCGATATCAGGTGCGCCGTTACGACCCGGCCACGGACCTGGAACAATTGATCAAAGACAAAGACCAGATTGACGTGGCCTTGATCATCTTGCACGGCCGGTTCGGGGAAGACGGGGCAATTCAGGGTCTTCTTGATTTACTGGGTATCCCCTACCAGAGTTCCGGGGTATTGGGATGTGCTGCGGCCATGAATAAGGTCATGGCCAAAAATATCTACCGCCAGGCCGGGTTACCGGTCGCCCCCGACCTGGCCTTGTACATCGATAATGGTTATGACCTGGACGAAATAATCGACACCCTGGGTTTACCGGTGGTGGTCAAGCCGGTCCAAGAAGGGTCCAGCATCGGCATCGGTATTCCCGATTCGCGGGACGAGTTGGGTCAGGCCATCGAAACGGCTTTTAAGCATGACTCTTGTGTTCTCGTGGAGCGATACATCAAAGGGCGGGAGATTACCGGATCGGTCATCGGGCTTAAAGACCTGCGCGCCTTGCCCCTGATTGAGATCATCCCTTGTGACACCTACCGGTTCTTTGATTACGAGGCCAAATATAAAGCGGGTGCCTCCCGAGAGATCTGCCCTGCCCCGCTAGACCCGGACCTGGCCGCACTGGCCCAGAGTTTAGCCGTCCGGGCCCATCTGGCCCTCTGTTGCCAGGTCTATTCCCGGACCGATATGATGATGGAAGATGGCCAAATCTACGTCCTGGAGACGAACACCATCCCCGGCATGACGGAAACCAGTCTTTTCCCTCAGGCAGCCCAGGCGGCCGGACTCTCTTTTACCATGCTCTTAGATGTACTCATTCGGTTGGCCCTGGAAAAAGCCGGGCCCAGGCAACCGCGCTGAAGGTAGGTTAAATGGATCTGGTCGTCTCCACCAACTGCCCCCAGTGCAGCGCCGAACTGGATCTGGCTGAAGAAGCCAGCGCCTTTCATTGTGCCTATTGCGGATCCAGCCTCTATCTGGCCGGACGGCAAGGGGTCAGACAGTATTACCTGGCACCCAGGGATGATCCGGCCCGGTTGGAAAAGGCGCTGGTCCAGGCCTTGAGCCGGGTGGGGGTACCACGGGCGAAAATGACCGGATTGAAGACCGTGTTCGCCCCTTACTGGCGGGTTAAAGGAACCGCCTACCGCTGGATCTTCGGCAAGACCAGAAGTTCCATCAAAGGCGGCGAGGCCAAGATGATCAAAGAACTCAAGGCTTCAGCCGTAGATAGCACCTTTGCCGCTTTCAGCGGGTACGACTTGGGGTTGCCCACCCTGGGCGTCCGGCCGAGCGCCTTGAAGCTCCGTTTTTTCGATTCCAAAGAGATGGGGCGGTGGGGGGCGGTCCTGCCGGTGTCCGTCAGCCATCAGCAGGCTAAGGATCGGGCGGAATCGGCCCGCTGGGTGGAATGGGATGACGCGGAGATTAAAATCTCGCTGGATGCCTCGGAGCTAATTGGAGAACGATATTCCGTCATCTATTTTCCTTTTTATCTAGCCACCTTAGCCCAGGGAGAAGATCACTGGGTGGTGATTCTTGATGCCCTGGCCAACGAAGCAAGTCAGGTCTATCCCTTAGCCAAATGGAATGAGCAGGTCAGGCAGGCTAAAGGCATAACCACCTGGAATGGTTTTCCGGAAGTCCAATACATCCCGTTCAAGTGTCCGGTTTGTGGCTGGGACCTGCCGCCCAACTCAGTTGATTTGATCCATTTTTGCCGGGTCTGCCGGCGGGCCTGGGAAGAGGCGGCCGGAAGGTTTCAAGAAGTCTCGTATCACACTGTGGCTCCGAAGGTTGCTCCGGAGGGGCCGTTGATCTATCTGCCGTATTGGGTGTTTAGGGTGAGCCTGGTCCTGGCTAGCCAAACGGTGGACACGATAGACAAATTTTATCAGACTTTCCCTCTGGTTATTACCGGCCGGTCGAAACCGACCACACCGGCTGGACCAATTTATTTTCACATTCCCGCCATGAAAATCAATAGCCCCCTCCGACTGAACAAAGTCGCCCACGCCTTTACTGCGATTCAGCCCGAGTGCCAATTTGATTCGGACCAAACCAGCCTCCCTCCCGTGGGCCGCGGTGTTTACCTGGATCGCCGGGAGGCCGGGCAGATGACCAAAATCGTCTTGTTGTCCCTGGTCACAGAGGGCAATCACCGGCTGCAAAAAGAAATGGCTACGGCCGTCCTTCATGTATTGGACTATCACCTGGCCCTGTATCCTTTTTTCGAGCAAGGCCTTTATCTACGGGATGCCGTTTGCGGCACCGGGATTGAAAAACGGGGCGTGTTTACTTGACCGATATCCTGTTCAACCTTCATTAGGGTGTTGTCGTGATTAACATTCCCGGCTATCAGGTGTTAACTGTTATCAAGAAAGGTGCTAACTCCATCGTCTATCGGGGACGTAAAGCAGCGGATGACCTGCCGGTTGTCTTGAAAATAATGAGAAAGCATTATCCTAGCCTGAGACATATCGACAGATACAAACGTGAATTTGAAATTGTGAAGTCCCTTGACCAGGTCGGCGTAGTAAAGGCTTATGATCTGATTCGGCATCGAAACCGGCTGCTCTTGGTTTTAGAGGACTTCGGTGGGAGCTCTCTTGATATTCTGATGGCTGAAAAGAAACTCGTTCCAAAGGATTTTTTCAGTATCGCCCTCCAAGTATGCGACACTCTGGCCACGATTCATGAGGCCGATATTATCCACAAAGACATCAACCCCACCAACATCGTTTTCAACCCGGCCACTGGTCAGGCAAAAATCATTGACTTCGGTATCGCTTCCATCTCGGCCGAACATCCAGCCACCAAGAATCCAAAGGTGTTGGAGGGAAACCTGGCCTACATGTCTCCAGAGCAGACCGGAAAAATGAATCATGACATCGATTATCGGACCGACTTCTATTCCCTGGGCGCCACATTTTACGAGCTTCTTACCGGCCGACTGCCTTTTGATGCAACCGATGCGATGGAACTGGTCCATTGTCATTTGGCCAGAAGGCCGGAACCGCCCCACCTGGTCAAACCAGTTGTTCCAAAAATTATCTCAAATATAGTCATGAAGCTGCTGGCTAAGAATGCTGAGGCCAGATACCAGAGCGCCCTGGGTATCAAAGCAGACCTGGTCGAGTACATAGATCGGTTACGGGCCTTCGGGGTGGCCGACGATTTTCAGTTGGGCAACTACGATGTACCGTTGCAGTTCCTTATTTCCCAAAAAATATACGGCCGCGAACGAGAGATTTCCAGCCTGCTGGAACACTTCGACCAGGTGAGGGCCGGTGGAATAGCCATAACGCTGGTCTCCGGATATGCTGGAATTGGAAAAACATCTTTAATTATGGCCATCCATAAGCCGGTTACTCAACGTCGGGGATATTTTATATCCGGTAAGTTCGATCAGTTTCAGCGAAGTATCCCCCTAAGTGCGGTCACCGCGGCGTTAAGGGATTTGATCAAACAACTATTGGCGGAAGGCGACGACCGGCTCCACGTCTGGCAGGAGAGCATTCTCAACGCCTTAGGCCCCAACGCCGGAGTGATGATTCAACTGATTCCGGAACTGGAATTGATTACCGGGCCGCAGCCTCCGGCCATCGAGTCGGGGCATGTTGAGACTAGTAATCGATTTAATTATATTTTTTTGAATTCATTTCGGGTTTTTTGCCGCCCCGAGCATCCGCTGGTTTTCTTTCTTGATGATTTGCAATGGGCCGACAGCGCTTCCCTCAAACTGCTGGAAGAAATAATTTTCGACCCGGAGATCAACCACTTTTATTTAATCGGCGCCTATCGGGATCATGAAGTTCATCCCGGCCACCCGTTGATGACGACCTTAGATAAACTCAACCAAGAAAACGCGCCTGTTTCCCAAATACGCTTAGCCCCCTTACCGCCAGAGCATATCTCCGAGTTAATTTCTGATTCTCTTTGTCTAGACCCGGACTCGGTTAGGCCGTTGACCGAACTTGTGGGCCGAAAGACGGCCGGTAATCCTTTCTTTATCAGTCAATTTCTAAGAGCCCTGGTTGAAGATAAACTCATTGTTTTTGACCATCATGCCCTCCAGTGGCAATGGAATCTCGCCGATATCGAAAATACGTCCATAACGGATAATGTAGTGGATCTACTGTTGATCAGGTTCAAAAACCTGCAGTCAACGACGAAACACGTTTTAAGTCTGGCCGCGTGCCTGGGAAATACCTTTGATCTCCCTACCCTGGCGGCATTGAACGATCAATCTGTGGACGCCACCCGGCGGACCTTGGAGCCGGCTATTCAGGCCGGATTTATCCAATCTCTGGCTAAGAAGACGACCGGGGAGGCGGGCGAAGAAGATTCATCCCTGGTCAGTTTAGCGAACGGGTTTGTTCATGACCGAGTCAGACAGGCGGCCTACGGTCTGATAGATGAGGACAAGCGGACCACCATCCACCTGAGAATAGGCCGGCTGTTGTTGATGGACCTGGATAAGGACAAACAAGAAAAAAGGCTCTTTGAGTTGGTGGACCATCTGAATACAAGCCGGAACCTGATTACCGATAAACAAGAACTTGTTATCCTGGCCCAACTGAATTTAAGGGCGGGCAAAAAGGCCAGAGACGCCGCGGCGTTCAGCGCAGCCTCGGAATACCTTACTCTTGGACTGGCCTGCCTGCCGGTGGACGCCTGGGAGTCTCACTACGATCTGACTTATCAGCTTCATCTGGAATCGGCGGATACGGAATATATCAACGCCCGGTTCGATCGGACCGAGGAATTGGTCCACTCGGCCATTAATCGGGTCAAATCGGCTCGGGAACAGGCCGCACTGTCTAACTCACTGGCCCGTCAAAATACCATGCGGGGACGATACTTAGACGTCATCAGAATCGGAACTCAGGCCCTGGCTAAAATGGGCATTGACCTGCCCCAGACAGATCTACCGGCGATTTTGGCGTCGGAACTGGGCCGGTTAAAGGGAAAAATGTCCCGAGCCCCCATATCTTCCTTGGCCGATTTGCCGGAAATGACGGACGAGAACATGAAAACTGCGGTCAGGACACTGGCGGACATGCTTACGGCGGCGTACCAGGTGAACAAGTCATTGTATGGATGGCTCGTCATAAGAATCATCGACATTTTCTTAAGCCATGGCGTGTTCCCGAAATTCTCCTTCATATTCGCCAACTACGGGATGATTGTGGTAGCCGCTGCACATGAATACCAGGCCGGCTACGAGCTTGGGTTGCTGGCCCGAGATATGGTGGCCGGAAACCGCGACCAGGCTGCAAGATGTGTCGCGTCGCATTTGTTGGCCAATGTCTTGAGCCACTGGGTGCGGCATCTCAAAGAATCCGACAGCTTAAACGAAGAAAGCATCCAGGCCGGGCGAGCAACATATCAAACGATGCACGTTGGAAACGCTTATTCATACCGTCTCCTAAATTACTTTTTTGTGGCGCAAACCTGGCGGATATCACGGCAAAAATTCCCGACGCAATCAAGTTCATAACTAAGACCCAAAATATACTGGGGAAACACCGGGTGGAAGCCTTGCAGCTCGTCTTACCCAGCTTAATTGAAGAACCCACTGAATCCGATATCTTGAATTACTCGATAGCCCAGGAGTCGTTTCTGTCGGAATGTCGGAAAAGCAACAGCGAAATGGCCATCGCACTATATTTCATTCTCAGATCTCAAGTCCTCTACCTCTACGAACGAACCGCGGAAGCTCTCCAACTTTCATTTCGGACGACTGAATTTCTACGCCAGGTAACAGGACTCTTTGCCGGCTCTGAATATGTATTTTATCAATCACTGATTCTGGTCGCCCGGTATCCGGAGGCAACGGAAACGGAGCGCACTCAATATCAAGGGCTATTGTCGGCCAATTTAATCCAGATGGCCACATGGGCCGACAACTGTCCGGACAATTTTGGTCACAAGCTGCTTTTGGTCCAGGCGGAAAAGGCCGCTTGGGACGGTAAGTCGGCGGCTGTCGGCTTATATGATCAGGCCATTACCAGGGCTCAGGAAAACGGATTTGGTCAAGACGAAGCCCTGGCCAATGAGTTGACAGCCAAATTTTGGTTAAGGCTGGGTAAGCCAGATATAGCCGGGCCATACCTCAAGCAGGCCCATTTTGGTTATAAATCTTGGGGCGCCGGCGGCAAGGTGAAACATCTGGAAAATAAATATCCCCAAATTCTACTCAAACCTGCCTGGCCGGGCGTCTCAGCTTTTAAGCCGGACCTGACCGAGCTAAACACATATACGGTGCAAGACTCGGATATCTTTGACCTGGGCGCGGCGATAAAGGCCTCCCAGGCCATTTCCGGCCAGATTGTCCTGCCGAAATTAATGAACACCTTGATCCAGGCGATTATGAACAATGCCGGGGCGGAAAGAGTCTTCCTGATCCTACCCACCGATGACGCCTGGACCATCGTCGCCCGGGCCTTGACGAATCGGGACGCCGGACCGGTGAATCCACCTCTGGCCCTGGCCGAGTGTCATGACTTATCGACGTCCATCGTCAATTATGTGGCTCGAACCGGGGAAATGCTGGCCTTGAACGACGCGGCCAATGAAGGGATGTTTATCAATGATGATTATGTCGTCAAGCATCAAGCAAAATCAATTTTGTGTTTCCCCATCAAGCGATCCAACCGGGTAACCGGATTGCTATATTTGGAAAATGACCTCGCCGTGGGCGCCTTTACCCCCGGCCGGTTGATGGCCCTGGAACTCCTGGCCGCCCAGGCAGCCATCTCCATTCAAAACGCCGGGCTCTACCTGGAGCTGGAAATATCTGAGCGGCAGTTGGCGGCTGCGGCTGAAGAGTTGAAACAAAAAAATCAGGAGCTACAAGCCAATCAGACCGAACTCGAAATGCTCAATCAGGAACTGATGGAGACAAATCAGGCTTTGTCCACTTTGGTTGGGCATAGTGAAAAAAGCCGGGAAGAGACGGAACGGCGAGTCTGGCTGGTGGCTAAGTCAAGAATTATGCCGGTAATAGGGGAGTTGCGAAAGCAGGCGGAATTAGCCCGGTACCGGTCGCAATTCGACATGATCTCCACCTATATCAGCGACCTGACGTCCAGAACAATTCAGGACACGAGTATATCCGCCACACTCACCCCGATGGAATTACGCCTCGCCATAATGATCAAAAACGGCTACTCCAGTCTCCGAATCGCCGAGGTGCTGTCAATTTCCATTGACACCGTCAAAACTCACCGCAAAAATATCCGGAAGAAACTCAATTTGAACGATGAGCGGGTTAACCTGGCCGCTTTTCTGGCCTCCAAACTGACCCCACCCTGACCTCCAGGGCAGAGCGGAGTTGACCCCAATAGAGGTGATACTCTTCCGTTTCTTCCTCGTCTCACCATATGTGGCGTGAGCCGTTTCCCACGCCGCATCTTTATTTTTAATCCATATCACCCCCGCCCCAGCCATCGTATCCCTAACAAATCGTCATCCCAAGATAATTTGCCAGTGGGTAGACCTCTACCCATTCTATCACCCCCTAAAATCATCCTTGCCATTTTTAAATATTAAGTTCTATCATTCGTATGAGCATCTGCTGTAAATAGCTACCTAAAAATGACCTACCCCCATGTTATGTTTTGGGTACCCTTTGGGCAGGCCTCGGCTGCTGCCTGGGCGACGGCTACTTCAGCTACGACGATAAGGCGCGTGATACTGCTGGACCAATCCCGTCTTCAGCCAGGCACCACGTTGAATGCAGGATCAAAACAGGAATGCCCGATAAAATAATAGTGGAAATTAACCCTATATTAATTGAATGACCGCGGAATGTAAAATATGAACAAAAAAATCAGCGAAATCCTTTGTTGTTTATTTTTTTTGTGTGCCTTCCCGGCTGCGGTTTGGGGAACGGTTGTAAGCTGGACGGAAACCCAGCCTGCGGGGGCAGTGAATGAGTTTTGGATTTCTGTCGCCCTGTCCTCAGACGGCTCCAAGATGTTGGCCGCGGTAGATGGTGGCAGGTTGTATCTGTACAGCGGCGGGGCCTGGGCCTGATCCGACGAGCGGCGTGCAGGGGAAGAGTAGAGAAATTGGTTTTCGGTGGCCCTGGCCGCAGACAAATCCAGGATGGTGGCAGCGGGTGGCGGGTGGAGGCTGTAGCGGTGCAGGTGCTG
>JADFXK010000120.1 GCA_015233625.1 Deltaproteobacteria bacterium
AGAGCCTCTTGCAAAACTCTTCGAGAGGTTTTTTCTTAACTTAGTGCATACCAAAAAATATGCCATATTAGTCCTGTTTTTGTTGCCTTATGTGATATTATATAGTATAATAGCTCTCAATAAACAAACTATAACTTATATCAATAATAGCTGAATATTGGGAGATTAATATGAGATTACATGCAAGTTTGTCTCGTTCTTGGCTAATTATCCAGAGAAACCTGTTTCCCTGGCTCGAAGAAGAAGTTGGAGAATTAACTGAAAACAGCAAGCAGCTAATAACCATACTTGAACTGGTTCGTGTCGAGGAGTTTGTATCATCACACAATAGCAAAACTGGACGACCATTGGCCGAAAGGTCGGCTATCGTGTGTTCCTTTGTGGCTAAGGCGGTATATGGTATGCCGACCACCAGAGCTCTAATAGACCGCCTGATTACCGACAATCAAATGCGGATTATCTGTGGGTGGAGCAGCAAAGGAAGAGTGCCCAGCGAGTCCACATTTTCAAGAGCATTTGCCGAATTCTCAGAGGCTCAACTGGTTGAGCGAATTCATTCGGCCCTAATCGAAAAATACCTGTCAGATCAGCTTATTGGCCATATTTCTCGGGATTCAACTGAAATAGAGGCACGGGAGAAGCCGCAAAAGAAGTCTCAGGTCGATGTCACCGAGGCAAAACCAAAAAGGAAACCGGGACGCCCCAAGAAAGGAGAAAAAGTAACCAAGGAAAAGAGCCGGTTAGAGCGTCAACAGGATATGACGTTGGAACAAATGCTTGATGACCTGCCCAAGGTTTGTGATGTCGGCTCCAAGCGAAACAGCAAGGGGTACAAAGAAACGTGGACTGGATACAAACTCCACATTGATGCCGCAGATGGGCAGATCCCTGTAAGCTGTGTACTGTCTTCCGCTTCCGTTCATGACAGTCAAGTGGCCTTACCTTTGGCTGAAATCACCGGCCAGCGTGTTACCAACCTCTATGACCTGATGGATTCAGCGTATGATGCGCGGATTATCAAAGAACATAGCTGCACCTTAGGGCATGTACCCATTATTGACATCAACCCACGCCGTGATGCCACGTTAAAGGATGAATTAGAAATGGAGAATAAGAGGCTAAAGCTTATCCATTTCAACATGCCGGAAGATATCCGCTACAGGGAAAGAACCACTGTAGAACGCGTCAACGGCCGAGTAAAGGACGAGTTCGGCGGGAGATCGGTCCGGGTACGAGGACATGCGAAGGTCATGACACACCTCATGTTCGGGATATTGGCGGTAGCGGCAGATCAGCTCATTCGCTTGGTCTGTTAGCCGAAATCAACATCCCATGAATGTAACATTAAAGACATATAAAGGAGTATGTTATTGGTAAACTATGTCAAAAAATAATGATATTAGCCAATCGTAACTATGGATGAGGCGATACTGTCAATTTAGATACACCTTTTGTTATAATTGTTAACATAATAACTAAGAGTGGAGACCACTATATCAATCTTATATCACGCAGGTTAGTTTTGCAAGAAGCTCAGAAGATATTATTTATTTTATAGTATAAATGGTCCCAATTGAGCTTTACATCAAAATGTTGCACCAAGGTGTGTTAAATCGGATTGATCAGTATCGGATTTCACAAATTAGTCCACCGACGTGATAGACCGGCATTCACATTTATTGGATAATAGTAACTGATTCCAAGACATATCTCTGGAACGTGTGTAGTTAACAGGAAGAAAAAGATTATCTGAGACATCATTGGAAAAATGTTAACCAAAAAGCTAATGGCCTTAGCGTATATTGTTTTATCTAGTATAAATAAAGAATATTTATTTGTCAATAAAATATTATTGTGTTGCCTGACCCAGCAACCCGGTCTCCCGATGAGGCTGCTCCGCATCATAAGATAATGTGTGCGCTTCTGCGGCCAGACTTAAACCCAATGGGACCCTGATCCTGCAACAGGTACTGGCGTTCATGGTGATCCTCGTTGGCTTTAGCTTTTCCAGACTTCACCACATCTCCGGCTCGATCAGAGAACCACTAGGATTAAGCGACCGTGCATGACAGCTATCTGTATAATAGGGGGAGCGGCAACGATTGTCTTAGCGGCTGATGATGGAGGGTCGAAGTCTTGGCCTGATTGGAGGATCGCTTAGTTTGCTAACTGGCTGTCATTCTATTCAGATTGACTTGAGGTGGCAGGAACCACTCTTTAATGATAGCTAATTCACGGTCATTTTAAACCTGCTGAGCGAGCTAAGGGAGTCTCTGGACAGCAATCCGAGGCGAGAGCACCGGCATATCAGATCCAGCAACACGTCATAACCTGAAAACTTTTTATAACTTTGATAACAAGCAAATCAGACACCGTTTTGGCCTACCACCGCGACCATATCCTGGAACCATTATCTTATGACTATCGGTCGGATGACCTTTTGCCGGTTTCAGCTATGACAAAGAGGAATACCAAGCTCTCCAAATAGTTTCAAAGCCATTGGGCGGCGGTGTGCCGCTGGGGACAGAACCTAACCGAGAACACTGGTACTTTCTCAAGAATAGGCTGCTTGGTGCATTGGGCCTTAACTGGGCTCAGGCTGGCCCCGATCATCCACCTCAACCTGGCCAGTTTGTAAAACAACGTACACTCTGACCTTATTTTCTAGATCAATCCTCCCAAAGAAAAATTCGGGCACTTCAGTTAAAGTTCAAAGCCATGAGTTTGGCGTTTCCGTCCTCGACGAATAAATGCAGATTATCTTGAACCGGATACGGAATCATGCTACGTTAAAAAGGCGACGATTGATGCACACTAAGAAGGTCCATCTAAGAATTATATGATCCTTCACTTCGTCAAAACACCGGGGCCGAACGAGTTGGCATATCGGCATCAAGCACGTTGGCAGTTGCGTAACCTGATTCCTCACCGCATCTATAACTATCTTATTTTGTGGCTAATGATCACCGCTGGAGGATTGGCATTTTTCTTGCTTCTTGTTTTATCGATAGTCGAAACAGAATATCTCAACGACCTATTTTTAATTGTGGATCGTGTTTTTATCTCCTGTTTGGTTTTGTTTTCGATTATGCCGCGGCACCGACCATGATCATGACTATCGGAGCGGACGGCCCGCCTATAGTCTATTATCCCGTTACATTTAACATCACGACTAGCCACATCCGTCCGGATTGGCCGAAAGGCCCTGAGCATCAACATCTTATCCATAAGGAGGTAGAAAAATGCGACGGCAACAAACCATGGCCACATTGTTCAGCTTGTTGATCCTATTGTGCTGTCTTGCCGGCCTGGCCGCCGGGCAGACTCCTCCCGCGCCGGATACCCAATCCGACCAAACATCATCCTCCGCCAATGACGATGACGGCGTTATACCAAAAGGGGAGGCCCAGTCCAGCCGCCAGATTGATAACCCCTATTACCGTGACAACGGTAATGGGACGGTAACCTTGATGTGTGGCAATATTTACGCCTGGAACCCCGATTATTATTGCCATTTAACCTGGACAAAGAATGCCCACTGCTTCGGACCAATGGACCTGAACCAGGCCATAGCCGCCGCCAATGGCTTGGCCAGCGGGAATTGTGGCTTGACCGATGGCTCCGTCGCCGGAGATTGGCGCTTGCCTACCAGGGATGAATTCCATGAAATTATTGACAAAAGTAATAAATTCCCGTCGCTGGTGTCGGGATACCCTTTTACCGGCGTTATGTTGGGAGGCTACTGGACGAGTACTCCATATAGTTATCTGAACTATTCTTTTGACTTCAATTGGTATGTGGACCTGAACATGGGCGGTGAGGGTGGGTCCGATAACAAACCGTACAACTTCGTCTGGGCCGTTCGAGATGGAAACGGTGTCCACTTCGCTGACCATGTTGTGCGCTGGCCTATGGTTATTTCTTTTGCCCCGGACACCGGCGGCTATGGCACGCTCGTAACCATTAACGGCCACAACTTCACCGGGGTCACGGCAGTTCTCTTTGGGGGGACCCCGGCGAAGTCTTTCACGGTGAGAGGCGACACCCAGATAACGGCAGAGGCGGGGAACGGCGCTACCGGAGCCATAAGAGTCATCAATCCAAACGGCAATTCTCTCTCCGGTGGAAATTTTACATTTGTGTCACCGATCATCACTTCCTTCACCCCGCACCTCGGCGTATCGGGCACGATCGTAACCATTACCGGCAGCAACTTCACCGGGGCCACGGCAGTTATCTTTGGAGGCCCCAATGCGAAATCTTTCACTGTGAATAGCGACACCCAAATTACGGCAGTCGTGGGGATCGGCGCCACCGGAACCGTCGCTGTCGTCGGTCCTAATGGCCAGGCCATAAGCAACGAAACGTTCGTCTTCTTTGGAGTTCCCACGGTCAGCTCCTTCACCCCGACCTCCGGCGTCTCAGGCACGGACGTAACCATTACAGGCACTAATTTCACCGGAACCACGGCAGTTACTTTTGGAGGTGTCGCTGCTCAATATTTCGAGGTGGACAGCGCCACCCAAATAACGGCAGGAGTCGGGACCGGCGCCACCGGAACCATCAAGGTCACCAATCCGGGAGCTACAGCCACCAGCAGCGGGACATTCACTTTTATTTTTACTCCTGCCCCGACGATCAGTGACATCAATCCGAACCGGGGCTATAGGGGCACACGCGTTGTAATCACCGGGACTAACCTTTCTTTAGTTACGGATGTGTTTTTTGGGAGTACCGAGGCGTACGGTTGGAGGGTTTCTAAAGCCGACGGCACTGAAATATGGGCAGACCTGGATACCGGCACCACCGGACCCGTCAGCGTTATCACTCCGGGGGGCACGGCCTTCAGCAGCAGAATTTTTGTCTTCCTCGGGAAGGCTGCCTGCGACTTTGATGGTGATTTGAAGGCAGACATCCTCTGGCGCCATGCGATCACCGGGGAAGTTCGATTGTGGCAAATGAACGGAGCAGCTATTGCTTCCCAGAGTTCAGTAGCTACCGTCAGTGATTTGAATTGGAAAATTCAGGGGATCAGCGATTTCAGCGGAGATGGCAATGCCGATCTCCTCTGGCAGAATGCAATCACCGGGGAAGTCGACCTGTGCCGGATGAATGGTCCGGTCATTTCTTCCGTTGTTTCCTTGGCCACCGTCAATGACCCGAATTGGAAAATTCAAGGGATCGGTGATTTTAACGGGGATGGGCAAGTTGATATCATCGGAAGACATGCCGTAACCGGAGAAGTTTATTTGTTGCAGATGAATGGAACCACCATTGCTTCCCAGGCCTCTGTGGCCACCATTAGTGATTTGAATTGGAAAATCCAGGGAATCGGTGATTTTGACGGGAATGGGCAGGCCGATATCCTTTGGCGACATGCAGTTACCGGGGAAGTCTATCTGTTGCAGATGAATGGACCCACCATTACGTCCCATGCCTCTGTGGCCGTGGTTGGCGATTTGAATCGGCAAATTCAGTGGGTCGGTGATCTTAGCGGAGTTGGAACGGTAGATATTCTTTGGAGAAATATGACCACTGGGGAGGTTTATGTGTGGCAGATGAACGGCCCGACCATTTCTTCTGTTGTATCTGTGGCTACCGAGAAAGACTTGAATTGGAAGATTCAAGGAGTTGATGATTTTGACGGAGATGGGCACCCCGATATAATTTGGCAAAATGCAACCACCGGTGAAGTTCGTTTGTGGCAGATGAATGGCCCAAATCTTGTTGCTCAAAGCTCTGTGGCCACCGTCACCGACCTGAATTGGAAAATTCAAATGTTGTTTGGCCGATGAGGCGTGATGGCGGAGAAGCGCAATGTGATGTCATAGCTGCCGGTAGCGCTAAAATTTTGTCGAATAAAGACAAGCCGAGATTGAAAAGCTAATCCAAAACCCGGCTCAGCCGGCAGCAGAAATGTTACCGGCTGGGTTGTTTTTTAGCATACCAAGGTAACTATACAAAATGGAAAGCACCGAAGGCGGATGGACCGTGTTGACATTTTGCTCCCACCAATTCAATAGTGACGCAATAACGACATGGTAATATCTATTTAGCTATATTTGGCGATTGGCATTATTTTTGTTCCGAATTGGGTACTGGTGGTAACAAGAAATCTCAATCTTTGGATGAAGTCACCAGAATAGGACAGGGCCACCGTATCAATATTGGATACTTGGGGTAGAACGGAAAACGGATGCTGAATAAAGCATGTTGGTTTGTTTATCTGTTGGAATGCAGCGATGGGACCCATTATTGTGGCATTGCTAAAGACGTGGAGGCTCGGTTGGCGGAGCATAATGCCGGCAAGGGCAGCAAATATGTTCGAGGCAGAACCCCGGCTACGATAATTAAGATTTCCGGGCCACTTTCTCACGGAGATGCACTTCGCTTAGAGATTAAAGTAAAGAAATCCAAGAGCCTGAGGGATAAGATTGCCTTCCTTAGGACAAACCGAGAAGGTCTTTGACCACTTACCTGTTTAAACACCATGCTGCTCCAGGTTGGTTTTTCCCGGCATGTTGGTCTGGTTAGGTGATCTGAAAGTTTTCAGCATCAGAGTCACTGTAGCTTTCCATATTTGATTTCTAGAATTTTGTTCTCGCATGTTTTGTTCTTGTATCTCGGTCAAGGCCAAGAACTTTTGGGAAAAGGCGATGACGTGTTTCTGGTTAACGACTCAAGTCCTAACGTTGCTCCAGATTACAGAAAATTTTATGAAAACAGCCGCCTGAGGATAGCTTAGAATGCCCCAATCGTCAGAGTTCCCTCTTCCTCCCCTGGGCTCGGGCTGGCCCCGGTCTATCCTGCTTCCTTTTCCTGCACAGGGGGTGGGGGGGGAAAAGATGGTACAGCTTGAACAAAATCGGATTTTACTTCGATGGGTAAGACATCATAAAGCTATGACGTTTGACACATCGTGAAACTAAGACTTTTAAAAAATTGTTGAATTTACTTGATTTAGACGTCAAAGCGGATTCGCGGATGTTAGCGGACGTCATTTTTAGGTTATTTACTATATATACACATATATATAAGAATAAAGTATAAATCGACATCCGCCTACGTCCGCAGTCCGCTTTTTCTAAATCCGTAACTCACTTCCCAGCCACCCACCTGATATATGGGGGGGCAATGTGGGGTATCAAACCTACCTGTTATCCAGATCGAACTTTAGGAAAAGCTTACCCAACCATCCGACCTGGATAAGAGCGTAACCCTTAAAATCCACTACCTAACGACAGCCCTTGCCAATAACGGTCCCGATTCTTTCCAAACCGAATCGATTGCATTCCCTTTGCCGTTAGTCTCTGGCTGAACTTGGGCTGTACGAGAGCCCTATTGCCGGTTGTTTCAGACCAATCCAGGAAAGCCTTGTAGATGTCTGCTTTCTTTTCCTTTGCTTCAGGATCAATGGTGCAGCAATCGTCTATGAACTGGGCGACGGTATCCATATCATCCTGGTAATCACTCGTAGCAGTTTTGACCTCTTCCGGTACGCCCAGGCCATCCTTCTGCCATGATAAACAGCCACGAACGGCCCAAGCTAAAATGCCAGGTAGTTCTTCCTTCAACTTCTCCGGTAAAGATCTGTCGATTTCTGCCTCAGGAATGGTCACCTCAAACGGAATCAGCCGTATCCGACGCCAAATAGCATGGTCTGTACCTTTAATGATGGGCCGGTGATTGGTACCCAGGAAAATCTTGTGCGTCGGGATGAAATCGAAGAACTCCTGGTGAAAGAATCGGGCTGAAATCTTATCCCCACCCGTCATCTGCTTAATCATACTTTCTGCTAGTCGTTGGCCTTCTTCAGCTTCGGAGGCGGTAACGAATCTTGACCCATTCAGTCTTGCCACATCATTAGGGATAGCGCCCCGTTGCTTAACCAGCAAAGTTTCCGTCGGGGTTTGTTTGGCGTAATCTCCCAGCATCAGATTGATCGTCTGCAAAAAGGTGGATTTACCGTTGCACCCGGAGCCGTGAAGGATAAACAAACACTGCTCACCGGTGTCACCGGTCAAGGAATAGCCGATCGCTCTTTGTAAAAAGCTGATTAAATCTACGTTGCCGTTCATTATCTTGTCCAAAAAGCTAAACCAAAGATCACAGGGAGCATCTGGATCGAAAGCCACCGGAGCTAACTGAGTAATCAGATGATCCCTCTGGGGGGGTAACAACTGCCCGGAGCGAAGATCAATGGTTCCATTTAAACAGGTCAACAACCAGGGGTTCGTGTCCAAAGCGTCGGTTGATACCTGGACCTTCTGGTTAACACTTGCCAAGTTGACCGAAGCGTTTATGGCCCGCTCAGACTCTGACTTCATGGCGTGGTTTAAAACCTTCTTTTTTTCACCTAGATCAAATAGTTCAGCCGCTTCAACATAAATATGCCGGATTGACTTCTGGGCTTTCCTCGTGACCGCTTTATCGTTGTCCAACGTCCAGCGATTACCGTCCCAGACCAGCCATTTCCTCCATGAGCCGCAATAACGCAGGTCATCCCCATACAGAGCCACTAATCTCTCGGCGTTGCCGAGATCGGTCAACTTAAAGTCCAGGGCCTGGTTAACTTGAGTAGCCGGAGCACTGGTGTTAGGAAATGACTTCTCAATAGAGGCGCTGGGACCAGTATCGCTGGATCCATTTAAGCATTGGTCTATCGTTATCTGACCGTAGGTTCTCCCGCCGCTGGGTCTATCCCATTTATCGCGGTACAGGCCTGATTGACGGAATAGATGGTCTATCTGGACAGGATCATAGTTGGATTTGTTGGCCAGCATCCGACAGAGGGCCAAATCCGCTTCACTCTGAGAAACATATCCTGCCCAATCTCCGAGCCATAGACGTTTAAACTTCTCATCGGTGGTGGAATTATCTGACTTCTTTATAGGTGGGTGGCTATCATCTTTGTCACAGCCTTGGGTTATGGTATTAGCAGAAGGAACTTTGCATATCTTCTGGTAGAGTCGGTTAACCTGCTCTGGCCGGTTATTGATCAACGTCGGTGTACCCGGCAGGTGACACCCGGTGACGGTGAAGTAGCGTTTGTCGTCGTAGATTTCAATGCTACCTTTGTTCTTCCCGGCACCAGGGAGTTTGCCCCTAGTAAAAATGTGGAAACCTTTCCCCGACGGGGATATTTCCGTATAACTATCAATGTCTTTGATGATCTCTAACGCCCAGGATGCAATTTCTCCCGTGGCCGGGTCCAGGCAATCATCTACGTCTATGCCGACAAACTGGTTGGTTGCTGTGAAAACAAAACCGATGCCGTCATACCCGTGAGCTTCGCCCCACTTTAAGGCTTCTTCCAATGTGCACCATGTGTTTGGGTCGGTTACATCGGCAGCCGTACCAGTGGCTAGGCTGATCGGGATTTTGCCTACCTTACCATTCTCTCGGGCTACACTTTTCCAGGGTACCCAATAGGGTTGATCCTTTAGCTCTTGTGGAATATTATCCACAGATTTTTTAATAACCATAGTCTTTAGTCTCCTATAATTTTAAAATTTAAGATAAAAATCTCTTTTGGTGATGGTAGGGGTCGCTCTATTCGAAGACAACCCCTACCTTGTTTCAATCATTAGTCTAATTTAGCGAATTCAAATCCGATCTAAAGAAATTCTAATTTTTAGGTGGATCTTCCATTGTAATATGTCCATCTTCGAAACAAAGATTGGCCAAAATAGTCAAAAGATCATCGGCAATATCAAATAAATCCATAAACCGTACGCACTTGATAAATAACCAGCCGAAACACAGTTCATTGTCATAGTAATCATTGACCGCATCACAAACAAATCTCATTACCTCTTCTGGTCGCCCTTTATCCGGATATTTTTCAGCCACGAAATGTCCTAAGAATGCAACAAGCTCTTCCATTTGTTGTACAGATGGTCTTTTAATTGTTGCTGAATATTCTAGAACGTTTTTACGCTTTTTATAATTCTTATTTTTTGTTCTATTACTCATATAAAGTCTCCTTAATTAAAGCTTAAATTGATTATGTTACAATATAGATTAACGGAAATAAACTATTTAATGAATTTCTTTTACACCGGTACTACAAAGCATCACCTCCTTTATCTAATATTGTTGTTAGAAAATAAATGGTGAAGAATAATTTATAAAGATTTAATGCTAATCTTCATAAACTGGACATTGTTTATCATAAGTAAAAATGTACATTTTCAGCAAGCTCAATTATTACAGAATTACTAGATTTAGACTGAGTAACTTCTTCTATCTCAACTGTTAAACCAACAGTTTCATGATAAGAACTTTTATTAATCTTAACAAAATATACTTTGAATTCAATTCCGCTATCGATTAAAGGAGCGATGCGTTGGGCATCATTTGTTGGAATGTAGCCTAGAAATTTATCTCCCCATTTAACCTGGATAGCATTTGAGTCGTGGATGTTATTTGGTTCTCTTTCAAGATATATTTCTTTATTCTTTTTCTTTGATAACTCTTTTATGTGCTGTTGAGCATTATTATAGATAACGCCTTTTAATCTAATTATCATTATAATTCCTTTCTTTTCTTCATTTAAGAAAATTTCCATATGTAACATGGTTCTTTATGTGATGGTAGGGGCCGCTCCAGCCGGAGACAGCCCCTACCGTGTGTCAGTTATCCGGTTAACGCATCGAATTTAAGCATAAAAGTCTTCGCTGTATTCTTTCATCCAGGGAAAGTACG
>JADFXK010000121.1:0-758 GCA_015233625.1 Deltaproteobacteria bacterium
ATTACCATCTTAGATTCTTTTCTAAATTTAACGGCTTCCGCCCTTGGCTTGTCTTCTCGCAAAAGGGTTTTAGCTTCGGCTTTGGGTTTGTCTTCTCGTAAAGGGGGCTTAGCTTCGGCCGGCTTGCCTGACCCGGCGTAGGCCGATTTCTGGACATCCACCACCACCCGATTAGGTCCGGTCAGGGCGTAGTCAGTCGCGGAGAATGATTTGTCCTTCATCGCAACTTGAAACTGGACCTGACCATCCGGACCTGACGTTACCTGAATATCTTTAACCGGTCCTTGATTTACGGCAATCCGAGGTTGGCCCGGGACAAACCGGGCATTCTTGAAATTTAGTTTAATCACGTTATTGACGTGATCAACCTCCACCTGGTACGGCGCCGGGTCCGAGAGATCAAAAACCACCCGCACGAATCCGGCATGGTCATGAAACCGGATGTTGTTCACCGCCACATTGGGTTCGGCTTGCGCCCCAGACGGAAGAACCGCCAAAATGAGCATCACTACCCACGGGGTCAGGAAGTTGAGCCAATTTTTTTGATCTGTTGGTTTCATAGTCATTACCTCGGCTGGGGTGAATAGGGATTGGCCTTTTCTTATGCAATCATTGTGCCGTATTCACCAGCGGAGATTGTTTCGTCCTGGTAACTGGTAATCTGACAGGGGATTCTGCCGTTAAGAAGAAGCGGTTCCAAAGGGCGTGGACGGAAAATAGAGAACCGCTTTGTCATTTCGAGGGAAGCGGAAAATCTT
>JADFXK010000121.1:768-10617 GCA_015233625.1 Deltaproteobacteria bacterium
CCCTACATTGGTTTGGAATGACAAAGTGGGAATCGTTATTTCTTTGGTTACGGCCGACTGCTGCGCGGTGCTCTACTTTTTCAGCCGTGTCAGAGCTGACCCAATGTCAAGGAATTGACGCCAGATCATTGTCCCAAGGTCAATCGTCATCTTTTGACAGATTCAACTTCTTCATCTTTTCCACCAGAGTGGTTCGTTTGATATTCAGTTTCTTGGCCGCCTGATTTTTGACCCAGTTGGTGCTGTGAAGGGCGCTGAGGATCAGTTCCTTCTCAAATTCACTTACAGCAGTGTTGAAGTTTAAGTCTTCGTCCACCGGCCGGGGAGGCCCCGGAGCCACTGGAACGGAATCGGAAATCGGACAGCCGGCGATGTTTTCCGGGAGGTCGCCTGGTTCAATCACTCCTTCGCCCTTAATAATAACCATCCGTTCGATGATATTTTCCAGTTCCCGAACATTTCCCGGCCAGTGATAGTTGATGAAGCACTCCATCGTCTGATCTGAAAATCCTACCACAGCTTGATTCTTCTCCCGATTAAATTTTTCAAGGAAGTACGCCGTCATCAGGGTGATATCAGATTTCCTTTCCCGCAACGGGGGGACGAGGATGGGAATGACATTCAACCGATAGAATAAATCTTCCCTAAATTTCCCTTCTGCGATCAGCTTCTCCAGGTTCCGGTGGGTGGCGGCAATGACCCGGGCGTCCGTCTCAATGGTCTTGACTCCTCCAATCCGTTCAAATTTGTGCTCCTGCAGCACTCGTAATAGCTTGACCTGCAAGGTGGGGCTCATATCGCCTATTTCGTCTAAGAAAATAGTTCCTTTATGAGCCAATTCAAACCGCCCGATCCTGGTCCGCAGAGCGCCGGTAAAGGCCCCTTTTTCGTGACCGAACAATTCGCTCTCCAACAAGTCTTCGGGGATCGCCCCGCAATTAATCGGGATTAATTGATTTTCACCACGGTTGCTATTGAAGTGAATAGCCCGGGCGACCAGTTCTTTGCCGGTTCCTGATTCGCCGTATACCAGAACCGTACTGTCGACTTTGGACACCCGATGAATCAGGGCGAAGACCCTTTGCATGGCTTCGCTTTCTCCAATAAAACTATTAAAGCTATAATGTACGGCTTCTTTAGCAGCCTTCGTCGGAGAAGCCGTTTTTTTTAATTCGGGTAGGGATTTTAACCGGGCCAGGAGCTTGTCCTCATTCAACGGACGGGCGAAGTAGTCCGTCACCCCCAGTTTCATCACCTCCACAGCCGTATCCACATCGCCCTCGGCGGATGAAATGATGAACACAGGTACCTGAGGACTCTGGGCGCGAATTCTTCTAATCAGCTCAAATTCCTCTTCCTCCCTAAAGGCCAGGCCCAGCAGAATGGCGCCGAAATCACGGCGAGCCAGGTGGTCGAAAAGTTCCTGCACGTCTATTGGCGCAAATGGCTTAAACCCATTTTGGGACATCAACTTGACTAATTCCTGCCGACTCTTTTCTTCCGGATCAACCACCAAAACATCTGTACTCATTGATACCTCCAGGGTATATCCAGTTGCCCCCAAGCCTCGACCAGACTAAGAAGAGGAAAGCGTCGCTCTTTGGTCTGGATTTTTTTAATATTATAAAAAACTTTGCCGACAATCAACCAAAAATGATCAATCCCGAATGGCGCAAGGAACACAGAACGATAACGATGTCTAATCCAAGGCGGTTGAAAAGAGATGATTTATTCAAAGAGATGTGTTATGACTCTCCGGAAGCAAGGCTTTACAATCCTCATATCGCCAAGTAAGGAGCACAACAACAACCTACACTTTCTCTGCGGTTTTTCGCGTCCTTTACCGTTGTGCTTTTCCTAACACGTTACAATTCGACCTGGAGGGAATCACCCTTGACTGACCTATTAGACGACCACCCCCAAGATGCCCCAGCTGCGGCGTCTAAAGAAGAACTGATCAACTGGTACCTCATGCTGGCCAGGCAGTACAAAGACAGCGCCCCGGTGGTCGACCCGGTTGCCTTCGAGGTCATGGTCAAGGCCATGCTGGACCAATCGGTCATGGCTGACCCTGATATGTCGGCCGAGCAAAGGCTACGTCACTTTGCGGCCATCGGGTTGGCGGTGGCTCAGGTCACGGCGGAATTAGACGACTAAAGTGCGGAATGTGGGACATATGAAAAAAATCAATCCCGATTATATCGAAGCAGTTAATCAGATCGTCAACGGTTCCCCATTTTTCTCATTGGTTTCGATGACTATTCAGGAGTTGGGACTGGGCTATTCAGTCTTAGAAGTGGCTTTGGCGGAGAAGCACTTGCAGCCTTTTGGCGCTGTTCATGGCGGGGTAATGGCCACCGTCATCGACGCCGCGACTTTTTGGGCCGTGTATTGCGACCTGGATGATCCTGAGACGGGACTTACTTCGGTGGACCTGAAACTAAATTACTTAGCTCCAGGAAGGAATACGGGACGGCTCATCGCCCGCGGGCGTCAAATCAAACTTGGCCGCAGCCTGGGCTATGCCGAGGTTCGGGACGACCAGGGGCAGTTATTGGCCCACGGCACATCTACCCTGATGGTCCTTCCCGGGAGAGGACTGGCTGCACAACCGCCGCTACCCCCCAAATTTCTTTAGACTGCCGGCAAATTCCCTTATCACTTGGCTACGATAAAGGTGTCCTTATAACCCAGCCGGGCCAGGTCGCGTTGAGTGTGCTCGGCATCGGCTACGGTGTGGTTTAGAGATACCCGAACCCGGTAAAAGGTTTCCAGGCCGTTGTCATATTCGCTGATATGTGAGTCAGGATACGTGCCGAGGAATCTCCGGCGCAGATTAAGGGCATTCTGAAAGTCTTTGAAGGCTCCGATCTGAACCGTGAAGTCGCCTGTGGTGTAGCTTTTGGGTTGGACGTAAACCGTTCGTTCCTTCCCGTTTTCGGTGATCTTCGTCGGGATGCCTAATGCAACCAGTCTCACCTTGGCCGTACCGTTGGTGTCCACTCCCAATTCTTTAGCCGTGGCGTAGGATAGATCGATAACCCGGTTCTTGACAAATGGACCCCGGTCATTAACCCTGACCCTGGTCTTTCTTCCGTTTTCCAGATTTGTCACCTCCACGACCACCCCCAACGGCAAAAGTTTATGGGCCGCCGTGTGGCCGTACATGTTGTATATCTCACCATTAGACGTCCGTCGCCCATGAAAATAGCCACCATACCAGGAGGCCACGCCCGTTTCTTCGAAACCCGCCGCCGAAGTCAACGGATAATAGGTCTTGCCCAAGACGACATAAGGTTTGCCCCCCGGAGTTGGTTCAGACTTGACCTCAGAATCCGTGTCGCTGCGGGGCTTCTCTCCCGATTGACTCGGGGCGACCGGCCGACGACTGATCCTTTTCTCTTTTCCCGCACACCCCCAGGTAAAAAAGATCCAGACCACCAGCATGGCCGCCAGCACCACCGGGGTAACCAGCCGCCTCCGGGATGACCTGATTTTGTTATAATTCATCGCTATCATTGTTTTTTATTGGCTGTAATTCCCGCCACCGTGGTGATCCGCCACCGCATTCTCCCGGCTCTATCTGTCAACCTATTGAAACTAATCAAACTTAATTATATAGGATAAAAAGTTTAACAGAAAAATTAATAATTGCAACCCCGGTTGAGCAGGAAAATGCTTCTGCCCAGCTTTGTCCCGGCTGACATATAGCAGGTTGCTATTTTTCGCTTGACATTGAAATCACACTTGATTAAAGTGCGTAGTTATAATGTAATCACAATATAGTTAATGAGATCGAACTACCTGAATCACCCAAACATAATTTAAAAATAAGTCAATTTGTGACCGCCTGAAAGGCCCAGGGGAGGGACCAACACAATGAAGCTCAAAGACAAATCCGCAATCGTCACCGGGAGCAGCCGGGGCGTCGGCCGGGCCGTAGCTCTGGCTTATGCGGCGGAAGGCGCCAACCTGATCATCAACTATACTTCCAATGAGGCTGCGGCCAAGGAAGTGGTGGACCAGATTGTGAAGCTGGGTCGTCAGGCCGTGGCGGTGCAGGCTGATGTGGCCACCAAAGCCGGGGCCGAGGCGCTGGTTAAGGCGGCGGTGGATAATTTCGGGAAGTTGGACATCCTGGTCAATAATGCCGGGTTTACCCGTCCGGCCCTGCTGCTGAAGATGACTGAAGAAGAATGGGACGCGGTGGTGGATCTGCACTTGAAAGGCGCTTTCCTGTGTGCCCAGGCTGCGGGTCAGCAGATGAAAGAACAAAAGAGCGGGATGATGATCAACGTTACCTCGGTCGCCGGCATCGTGGGCACCGTCGGTCAGGTTAATTACTCGGCCGCCAAGGGCGGGATCATCAGCTTCACTAAATCCGTGGCCCGGGAACTGGCCCGTTACAACGTCTGCGCCAACGTTATCTCGCTAGGCATCGTGGCCACCGACATGACCGAAAAAATCAGGACCGACGAAAAACTGGCCGAAATCTACATGAATCGGATCTTACTCAAGCGGTTCGCCGAACCTCAAGACATTTCGCCGGCTTTTGTTTTCCTGGCCTCAGATGACGCCAGATATATCACCGGACAACTTCTCTGCGTTGACGGTGGTTACGGCATGATTTAACATTATTTTGTGCGCCCATTAAACTATGGAGGTATCCCTATGACAGACATTCCCAAAACTATTCAAACCTGGCAGATGGTCAGGCCCTATGGCAAGAACAAGGACACCGGAGAAAAGATTGAGGGCGTCTTGGAACGGACCGAGATCCCCATGCCCGAGATCAAAGAGGGCGAGGTGCTGGTCAAGATTGCCGGTTGCGGCGTGTGCCACACGGATATCAGCTATTTCTACTTCGGCGTCCCCACGGTCAATAAGCCTCCTCTGACACTGGGCCATGAGATCACCGGCACGGTCATTGCCGGACAGGCGAATATGATCGGCAAAAACGTGATCATCCCGGCGGTCATGCCCTGCCGTGATCCCAAATGCGAGATTTGTAACTCCGGCCGCGGCAACAGGTGCCTCAATCAAAAGATGCCCGGCAACAGCCTGGGGCAATTAGGCGGCTTCTCGTCCCATATCGTGGTTCCGGCCGGTGACTTATGCGTCATCAATGATCTGAAAGGCCTTCCGCTGTCCCATTATGCCGTTGTCGCCGATGCCGGCACCACCCCCTATCAAGCGGCCATGCGGGCCGACATCAAGCCGGGCGACCTGGTCATTGTCACCGGTGTCACCGGAGGCGTCGGGGTCTACATGGGCCAGGTGGCCAAGGCCTTAGGAGCCAGGGCGGTGGTGGGTATCGCCCGGAATGAAGAAAAACTAAAGAGGGCTCTGAATTACGGTGTTGATTTTGTCATCAACTCTCAAGACAAGGACATCAAAGCCATTAAGGAAGAATTCAAAGGCATCTGCAAGGCCAATGGCTTGCCCAACAACTACGGGTGGAAGATCTTCGAATGCACCGGCACCGCGGCGGGGCAAGATATTGGTCTAAACATGCTGTCCTTTGTGGGCAAGCTGGTCATCGTCGGATTCGGCATGCAGAAGAATGAATATTCCATGTCTCGTCTGATGGCCTTTGACGCGGACATCATCGGCACCTGGGGCTGTTTGCCGGAATACTATCCCAAGGTCCTGGATCTGGTCCAGGCGGGCAAAATAGCCATCGAGCCATTTCTGGAGACCAGGCCCATGAGCCAGATCAAGCAGGCCTTTGTCGACGCCCACAGCGGCAAACTGACTCAGCGGATCGTGCTGGAACCAGATTTCTAAGATGTAGTTATTTAAGTCAGGCACCTCCGGCAAAGCCGGAGGCTTGAATATGGGAACCGCTCAAAGCGGTTGAAAACCATGAGCCACCTAAAGGTGGCCACTATCCAAACAGGTTGAGCAGATCGACCCTTTGGTCTTACTCCTCTTGTTGCTTGATTTATTTACGGACAGTCTTTTCGTCCCTGCCTACTGTGGGTGCGAAGTATTCCCTGGCCAAAAACCGTATAGCACCTTTCTTGAACAGTTGGGAATTCACACGATATGAAACTTACAATACCACACGGTGTGATTTTTACTCTGACGTTAACCCATTGCGGGACTTCTTATTCATGAACTTTGAGCGGTTCTGAAAAGGGAACGTCCCGCATATTCCCGTAACTGTCAAACTTTAGGAGTCCCCCGGCAAAGCCGGGGGTTTACCATTTTAATTAAACTTTTGATAATTAAGGAGGCTAGGATATGGCATTGGAATGGATACCCCGTGACGCAGAACTCAAGAATCACGCCCTGTTTGGCACCGAACATTGGGGCACCCAGGCGCCTTGCACTATGTACGAAAAAAGACCCATCAAGGACCCCTCCGGGAAGGTCGTGGAAGGTCTTTTCAGCGCCTGGATCATCTTGAATAACCCCAATCAGTATAATTCCTATACCACGGAAATGGTCAAGGGCGTCATCGCCGGTTTTACCTCGGCCTCGTCCGACCGCAGCGTCGTGGCTGTCGTTTTCACCGCCGCGGGCGATAAGAGCTTCTGCACCGGTGGCAACACCAAGGAATACTCCGAATACTATAGCCACCGGAACAACGAATACGGCGAGTATATGGATTTGTTTAACGGGATGGTCGACGCCATTCTCAATTGCAAGAAACCGGTTCTCTGCCGGGTCAACGGGATGAGAGTCGCCGGCGGCCAGGAAATCGGGATGGCCTGCGATCTGGCCATTTCCTCGGATTTGGCTATCTTTGGCCAGGCCGGACCGCGGCACGGGTCGGCCCCCGACGGCGGCTCCTCCGACTTCCTGCCCTGGTTCCTATCCATGGAAGACGCCATGTGGAATTGCGTTTCCTGCGAGATGTGGTCGGCCTACAAGATGAAAGCCAAAAATCTAATCAGCAAGGCGATTCCAGTGCTGAAAAAAGACGGCAAATTCATCCGCAACCCCCTGATCGTCACCGAAAATTACGTAGAAGACGGCGAGATAGTTTACGGTGAGTACAAAAAAGGCGACGCGATGAAGGCCGCCAAAGATATGATGAAAGATCTGCCCATCGATTTCGAACTCTTGGACAAAGAAGTGGACCGCGTCCTGTGGACCTTCACCAACCTCTTCCCCGGTTGCTTGATCAAATCTGTTGACGGCATTCGAGCCAAGAAGAAATACTTCTGGGATCAGATGAAACTGCCCAACCGGCATTGGCTGGCCGCCAACATGTCCGTGGAAGCCTTCCTGGGCTTCACCGCCTTCAACACCAAGAAGATCACCGGCAAAGACGTTATCGATTTCATCAAGTTCCGGCAGTTGGTCGCCCAAGGCGCCCTGATGGACGAGAAGGTCTTCGAGGCAGTCCTGGGCAAGCCCCAGAAATAATGTCCGGTTGTCACAAATTGAGATTCAAGGATTAAAGAGGGGGGGCCGTATGGTTCCCCCTTTTCCTATTTCAAAGAAGAGCTCAAAGGTGTCCCTTTTTACCGGACCTGAAAATTTCTTGACAACATCCGACCAACTAACTATCCTTTGGCTTAATTGGAGGAATATTATGAATGAAACTTACACCGCGGTTATCAAGCAGTCCGGTCGCTGGTGGATCGGATGGGTTGAGGAGATTCCCGGAGTGAATTGCCAGGAGCTATCTCGGGATGAATTAATTCAGAGTCTAAAAATTGCCTTGACTGAGGCTCTGGAATTCAATCGTCGCGAAGCCATCAAGGCGGTCGGAGACAGCTTTGAGGAATAGGTTGTGGTGGTATGAAACGAGAAGTGTTCTTAAGACATCTTCTCAAATATGGTTGTAATCTTTTGCGAGAAGGAGGACGTCACTCTTGGTGGCTCTATCGCGAGTTAACTAGGCGTTCGGTCGTGCCGAGACATAGGGAGATTGACGACCAACTGGCTCGAAAAATATGCAAGGACCTTGGAATCCCGACCGTTAAGTAATTTTTCTAAATAAATTGAAATCATCACAGTGCAGCCAATGGGATGGATTCCAGTCCAATCCGCAATAGTCCAACAGTCTAGGCGGGTCCGGTAGGCCGAGGCTGGAGGCGGATTCTTACCGAAAAACATCACGCAAATGTGGCCGGTAAACAAAAATGAAGGCTATTCGGGAAGGCCGGGGCGACCCGGTTTTTTTTGTGGCTCGATCATATCGTTTGACGGACTTATCGGCATTACCTAAAAATCCTCCTGCCGGCAATGAAAAACGATTCAAGAGAGACCAACACCGGTCAAGCCCGGCGGAGGACAATTATTGTTGCTTTTCCACCATGACTTGAGCCATAATATCCGTGAATAAGAATGAAGGAGGCCAGATATAGAACAGGAAAGTGTGGCTACCCCAGTTGGGGCGCCGGGTCTTCCGGCGGTGTCTGTCTCTCCAAAAGATTCGCCTTGTTTGTCGTTATGGATTGTCCGGCTCCAGCGTTTAGTCACCATGCGTTTAACCGGCCCATTTGACGTAATTTTAGAACCAGATGGAGATGGTTTCATTGCCCGACCGGTTGATCTACCCCTCTATGGTTCCGGAGACGACGCGATAGAGGCCCTGGAGATGCTTAAACGGTCTATCGAATCGGTTCATAACGAGTTGATGGAAGACGATAATTTTTCGCCGGAATGGCTTTTAATAAACCAATTCCTCCGCGAGAGAATGGTAACTGGCCATGAAGAACGCTCAGTTCAATAGTCAAGATATTAAAAACGTATGTGAAAATAAACTGGATATCCCCTTTAGAGACGGCAAAGAACTTAACGGTTGGTTCAGCCTTGAGGTGGTCAACGGATGAATGATTATTCTGAATCCGGCAGCTCACAGATCATCATATATCAAACCGAGGATGGCAACACACGTCTTGAGGTAAGGCTGGAACAGGAAACCGTTTGGCTGACTCAAAAAATGATGGCAGAATTGTTTCAGGTGTCCGTACCCACCGTCAATGAACACGTCAAGAACATCTACAAAGAAGCGGAGCTCATGCCGGAGGCAACAATTCGGAAATTCCGAATAGTTCAAAAAGAGGGGCAACGCCATATCGGCCGGATGGTGGATTTTTACAATCTCGACATGATCATCTCCGTGGGATACCGCGTTAAGAGCCATATCGCCACCCGCTTTCGTCAATGGGCCACACAACGGCTCAGAGAATATATCATCAAAGGATTCGTCCTGGATGACGATCGGCTGAAGAACCCCGATCAGCCCTTTGATTATTTTGATGAACTCCTGCGCCGCATTCAGGACATCCGGACATCCGAAAAGCGGTTCTATCAGAAGATCACCGATATCTACGCCACCAGCGTGGACTACGACCCCACCCTGCCCATCAGTCTAGATTTTTTTAAAACCGTCCAAAACAAGCTCCACTGGGCCATCACCGGCCAGACCGCCGCCGAGATCATTCATCAGCGTGCGGACAGCGGAAAGTTCAATATGGGACTCACCAACTGGCGGAGCGCAAAGGTTCGCAAGGCTGATGTCGTGATAGCGAAAAACTATCTTGATGAAGGCGAGCTGCGGGCGCTGAACAACCTGGTTGAACAATATCTCGTCTTTGCCGAAGGTCAGGCCATGCGCCGCATTCCTATGCACATGAAAGACTGGATAATCAAGCTCGATGGCTTCTTGACCTTGAACGACCGCAACATCCTGGACCATGCTGGTAAAATTTCCCACCAGATGGCCAAAGAGTCGGCCGAAGCCGAGTACGATAAATTCCACCGGCAACGTCTGCAGATGGAAGCCCGCCGGGCGGATGAGGTTGATAAAAATAGGTAAACCCCCGGCTCTGCCGGGGGACTCCTAAAGTTTGACAGTTCCGGGAAGATGCGGGACTCTCCCTTTTC